>CANRVK010000356.1 GCA_947643285.1 uncultured Eubacteriaceae bacterium | reverse complement strand
ACGGAGCGAGAGCGCGGCTTCGTTGGAATACTTCCTTGCCGCAGCGTCCCCCTTTTGCCCCTCACAATTACTCACCTATCCCTATTTCCATTTAGAACACCACCGAAACGCGCCCTCTTCTATTTCTACTTCTCTCTCTGGAAATATGATCTCTTCTAATTCATAACAAAAAGCAAATGCCTCTTTTCCTATTCTTTCTAAAGTAGAAGGAAATGTGATTCTTTTTAAACTCTTACATCTATAAAATGCCTTTTCTGGTATTTCTGTAATTCCCTCTGGTATCTGTATCCTTTTTAAAGAAGTACAATGTTCAAATGCCTGTTCCCCTATGCTTTCTAATTCTTCTGAAAACTCCACTTCTTCTAATAAACCACAATTAGAAAATGCCTGTTTTCCAATCCTTTTTACGCCCTGTCCATTTCTTAAAAATTGAAGCCATTTACATTTTCCAAATGCCAACTCTCCAATAAATCTAGTTTCCTTTGCAAGAATAATTTCCGTCAGCAAATTACTCTCCTCAAAAACACGATCCCCTATCCCTGTTATTCCAACAGGCAAGGCTAAATTTCTAATATTCCCCGTACATTCCACCAAAACGCCTGTTTTCTCTGTCTTAAAACAATGAAAACAATCTAAAAAAATCTGCTTTATAACGGGCAGCAATTCTTTGTTTCTGTCCTCTATTCCTGTCAAAAAATATCTATTTCCCTCTATGATCACCTCTTTTAAGTAAATACAATTCCGAAATGCATGTTCTTCTATCTGAGTCTTAAAAGAAGCAATCTGTATTCTTTTCAGTGCAAAACAATTCGCAAATGCCCACCCTGAAATCGCCTTAATATCTTCTGTTATTTCCACCTCTCCTTTTGCCAAAAACCCATCAATTAAAATATGATTCACCACTACCAAAGGCATCTTTTTTCTCTGTCTGTTCAGCCATTCTGTGCCTTGAAAAGCCCTCGCTCCGATTTCTTTTACCGTATCAGGTATTTCTATCTCTTCTATCTGCATGGCATTTTGAAACACCTCTGCCCCTATCTTTTGAATCCCCTCTGGAATACAGATTACCTTTCCCCGATTTTTATAAGCGGATAAAGAAAAATCTTCTTCTACTCGAAAACAGCTCCATACATTTTGACAAATCTCTTTTACCTCTTTGGGAATCTCCCTCTCCAAAAGAATCCCATAGTGATTGATCAAATAATTCTTTCCTTTTATCCTCACTCTCTTTAACCCTGTACAACCAGAAAAAGCATAACTTTCATAAGAAAAATCTCCCAAACATACTATCTCTTTTAATCTGCCACAGTCCTCAAAAGCATGAGAAAAAATTTGAATCCCTTCTGGAAAAAAAACCTTTTTAAGCGAATTACACCCCCAAAAAGCCTCTCTTCCTATCACTCTTATCTTAGAAAAATCAAATTCTCTTAAAGCCTCACATTCAGAAAAACAGCTTTCTTTTATTTCTTCTAAACTCTCTCCCTCAAATAGTTCCAATTCCCTACAGCCGCAGAAAACTTCCCTTTCTAAACATTTTATCCCCTGCAGCTTAACTGACTTTAAATGAACACAATACGCATATGCTTTTTCTTTTATCTCTTTTACATCTACAGAAAATTCCGTTAGAGAAATACATTTTTCAAATGCTGACGTCCCTATCTCTTGTATCGCAGAGGAAAATGTTATCTCTTCTAAATTTCTGCACCCATAAAACGCCCCTTTTTCTATAGAAATAAGGCTATTTGGAAATACTACATGAGTGATTTTTTCGTTTCCGGCAAAAGCAAATGGAGCGATAGAAACCACACCTTCTGGAATCACAACTTTTTGTTCACATTCATTTCCATCTACAATTCTTCCTGCAATTTGAACAGGTTCTAAGCCTTTCCTCTGTTTTTCTAAAAACCCAGTATCCAAAAACGCATTTTCTTCTATCTGAGAAGCAGTAACTACTATATCTTCCAAACTTCTACAGCCAGCAAATGCATTTTTTCCTATCTCTTTCACTCCTTCTAAAGATATTTCCTTTAAGTTCTTACATTGATAAAAAGCAAAATCAGATAAAGTGAGAATCTCCCCCTCTATCACCACTCTTTCTAAACTTCCATCATAAGCAAATGCTCCTTCCTCTATTCTATCTATTTTCTGCGGAAGCACAACTTCTTTTAAAGAGTTGCAACTACAAAACGCTCTCGCCCCTATCTGTTGTAAAGATTCTGGAATCAAAACAGAAGTGATCGAAGAATTTCCATAAAAAGCCCCTCCTGCAATACTCACCACTCCTTCTGGAATCCTAACATCTCCTGAAAGCTCTCTTCCATCTAAAAAAATATGATTTTCTATCACTCCTTCTTTTTTTTTACTTTGTATGAGTTCCTCTAAATAACAACTCCCTTCTAAAGCGTTTCTTCCTATATAACAAAGAGAAGATGGGAAGGACACTTTTTCTAAAAGAGGACAAGAAAAAGCGAATTTATCCCCTATTTTAGAAACTCCTTCTTCCAATGTAAGACTCTTTAACTTTTTACATTGAGAAAATACATCTATTCCATACTCTGATAAATCAGCCTTTAAAACCACACTTCTTATTCCTGACGCAGTGAATACATTATTTCCCAGTTTTTTTAATGACCTCGGCAGATCCACCTTTTTCAAAGAACTGCACTGATAAAATGCCATCGTGCCGATTTCCGCTAACCCTTCCGGAAATTCTACTTCCTTTAATCCCTGACAACGATAAAAAGCGAAATCTTTTATCACCATTTGTTCTGAAAATCGTATTTCTTTTAATCTTTTACAGCGTCTAAAAACCGCTTTTTCTATAGATTTTATCCCTTTTGGCAATTCTATCTTAAGCAGTTTCACGCAATTTTCAAATGCAGATTCTCCTATCCTCTCTAACCCTTCTGGAAAATTGATAGTCTGTAAAAGAACACAATCTGAAAATGCTTCTTCCTCTATCTCCTTTACCGTATCGGGAAGAATCACCTGCTCCACTGCTTCATTTTTAGAAAAAGCATATTCCCCTATCCTAGTTATCCCATCTGGAACTATAACCCTTTGTTCTTGCCCCCTATAATAGAGCAAAGTTGTCCCACTGATAAAAAAATTGCTCAATATTTGTGTATGAATCATTCTCACTATTTCTGGAATATCCTCTTGGATTTCGTCAGGAAGCCCTTTTAATTCATACTCCATTCCATCTGGCAAAACCAGATATTTCAGATTGCTGGTGTGAAAAAATGAAACTCCCCGTGGAGGAGTATAGTAAAAAATCTCCTATAACTGTGATCATATCAAATTGTGACACACTAACCCAGATTCTCCAAATGCCTTCAGATTTCCACATAATGAGGGT
>CANRVK010000355.1 GCA_947643285.1 uncultured Eubacteriaceae bacterium | reverse complement strand
GCATATAGAAGATAGCCGCCGATTGTGAGTACCGGTGGCTATTGCAGGTTTTTATTCTCTTAATGCTTTTTTTGTTACTTCCAGAACCCTGAATAGCAGATTCAATTCCTTAGTGGTGCAGTCAGAAAGCAGAGTTTCAAAGTCTTTTCGTATGTAAAGGTCTTTTACAGGCGGCAGGCTATCACAAATCAAGGCATCAATGCCAACATTAAGAGCTGTGGCAATTTTTATCAGCAAGGAAAGGGAACAACTGTTTGCATTTGTTTCGATGCGTGAGATAGATGAAGGCACAACGTCCACTGCTTCGGCAAGCTGTTCCTGTGTAAAATGCGCAGCCATACGATATTTTCGTATCCTTTGTCCTAATTTATTGTAATCAAGCTCCATTTTGCAGCCTCCTTTCTGAATTTTAGCAATATTCATACTGTTATTTTACGTTAAGATGTGGTACTATTTTAATGGCATATATGGAATAACATTCTATATACGAATATTTGAAAATATTTTTGAAAAAATTAAAACCTTATCGCCTGATTTTACGTCTAGGGGGCATAAAGGAGGTGATAAGGATGAGTGATGAAGCAATCCGAGAGTTATTCCGTATCTTTGTGGAAGAAGGAGAACTTGATGAAGAACAGGCTGAACGGATATTACAAAGGATATTAGATATTTTGTTCGGCGACAGAGCAGAATCTGAAGAAGCTGACGAATAACAGGCAAAGTTTAGGACATTTCAGAAGAAAAGAGGTTACATATGAAATGCTATAAGTGCAAAAGAGAAGTGCCAGATAATAGTAAATTCTGCCCGAAATGTAATTCACCGCAGGAATTTACCAGAGAATTGATTGACCGGGCAATGGACAATGACCAGAGGGCAATTACACAGCTTTACGACATGACGAAGGATAATGTGTACTACACAATTAAGACAATGATTTCCGACGAGGACATGGCGCAGGATCTGACACAGGATACATTCCTGAAAGCTCTAAAGCACTTGGAACAGCTTAATGAGCCAGCGGCTTTTAGAGGATGGATTAAAAAAATTGCAAGGAATATGACCATTGACATTTTACGGAAAAGAAAAGTCATATCCTTTTCGCAGATGGTGTCGGCAGATTCAGATGAAATGATTGAGTTTGAAGATGACAGAGCGGAGAATCTTCCAGAGGTGGTGATAGACAGGAAAGAAACCACTCGTCTGATTGGAGAAATTCTAGGCACATTATCACCAGAACAGAGAGTAGTTACAGAACTATTCTATTATGAAAATCTCTCTGTCAAAGAAATAGCCGAAGAACTCGGCGTAAGTGAAAACACTGTAAAGAGCAGGCTGAAATACGCAAGGAACAAAATAGAGGCAGGGGTTAAGGAACTGGAAAAGAAAGGTACAAAACTCTACAGTCTGGCGCCGATTCCATTCTTGCTGCTGCTTCTCAGAAGTCAGAACGCTTATGCGGCAGAACTTCCAGATGCGGATATGCTATTACAGTCTATGCAGTCTGGAAACGCTTTTACAGGGGCAGAGGACGGCTTTTGGGGGCAGTCTGCGGATAGTGGCAATGTAGGCGGAGGAACAGCCAAAACAGTCACAGAAGCGGCTAAAACAGGCGCAGGAGCAGTTTCTAAAGGCATAGCAACTAAGGTTATAGCAGGCATAGTGGCTACATCCCTTATAGGGGGCGTGATTGCCGGAATTGCTAATGAAAAAAATGCAGAAGAAAAACCTCAAGAAGTGCGAATGGAAGAACAGCAAGAAACACCGCCTGTAGAAGAACAAACAGAAATGCAAACAGAAAGAGACAACGATATGGAAGAAGAAACAGATAAGGAAACGGAAAAAAATATCCAAACTCTTTCTGAATTAAGTGCAGAGAATAGGAGGATAGTGGAAGATGCACTAAATGATAAATTTCAAGAAGCAATAGATAATCGAATTGACTTCATAGATGAAGAAGCAATAGAGTATTCGATTACATCAGAAAATGCATCCTTTGATAATTTTACAATTAACAGCAATATGTCAAGAGTATCAAGATATAGTGGTGATCTGTATGTTCCATTTTCTGTAGACATTAATGATTGGAAAAACTATTGGGATAATACAGATTTCAATGAGGAAATGTATACAAAAAGTTATCAGAATGTAACAGGTTACTTTTTGGTACATGGTCTTGAAGTAATGAGTAATGGAATGTTATCAGAGTATAGCATTGATATTAGTTCACTCTATCAAGATGAAAAAGAAATGAAGAAGTTATTTTTGGAAGAATAAAAAATATAGTATCCAAAATCTATTCTTTAAACTTCACATCTGGATGATGAAAAATAAAAAACATAAGGAGACAAAAGGAATGAAAAAAATTTTAGTAATGGTTTTAGTAGGTGTTATTGGTATGTGTATTTTTACTGGCTGTGGAAAGTCAGAGGAAGAAAAGGCAATGGATGAGATTGCTGATCATCTACGAGATGAAGCGGCGGCAGATGGCGTTGATATTGACAAGATGGTTGAGGAAGAAGCCGAAAAGTATAACGCAGAACTTGAAGCAGGAAACAAGGAAATTGCCAATATGAATGATTTAATAGAAAGCCTAAAAAATAATGAAATGGTGCCACTAAGAGAGCAGAGTGAAACTTATTTTAATGCTACAGATTCAGAAACAGCAAAAAAGGCAGCAGAAGAATTTAATAAAGCATATGATAAATACTTAGAAGCTGCAATCGGGGAATATTTTACAGATGAATATGATGCATCTGAACTGCTTCGCCAAAATGATATTCACAGAATAAAAATAACAGATTCCGAGCTTCAAACACGAGTAAACTACCTCAATAATTGCTACGGAAAGAATTATAATAGAATACGATTCTATGGTGCTGATAGCGAAATTGAATGTTTATTAATGTATAATGAAACAGATGACCAAATAGTAAGTGATGTAACACTGATTTATAATGATGGAAGAAGCATCACACCAGATCTTTCTAGTATAGGAAAGCCAGTGCAAGGTGTAGAATTTGTGGTTAATAAGAATAATTTAATTATTACAGATTATACTTGGGGTTACGAATTTACAGTAGATAGTCCGGCAGGAACATCCATTGGAAATGCAGATGGTTCACCTATTTTCCCTGAAGGAGAGTATAGTATTAGCGCTGAACTTTGGGAAAATACCATTGAAGAATACAATTCTAAGATGGAATAATAGCACAAATAAAGCAAAAGATTTGCAGGAGAAAAATTATGAAATCAGGGTTTACATTAAAAGATTATTGGGCATTGATTAAAATGTCCATGAGAAGCGCCTATTGGAGAATTGACAGCAGGAATTGGGGAAAACAATTAGATGGAGTATTAT
>CANRVK010000354.1 GCA_947643285.1 uncultured Eubacteriaceae bacterium | reverse complement strand
TGTTTCGCAAGAAGCGAAACCGCGAATTTAGTACCACTACGTCTGGAAAGAGCGAAAGCGCGGCTTCGGTGGAATACTTCCTTGCCGGAGCGTCCCCCTTTTCTCTCAATTCCCCACTAATTACACCCTCCCCCTTGAAAAATCAAAACATATGTTCTCTTCCTACTCTATAATTCGTATTGTTTTATTCCAAATATCCCTTTCCCCTTCATTCAAATACAACTCTATTTCTCCAACTTCTGCTACCCTTTGCATCTGTATATTCCAAACAGAAATATCTTCCTTTGTCAATACCAAACTTCCTTTTTTCGCTTCTCCCTTTTTTAATGCTATCTTAGAAAATGCTTTTAATTCTCTCACCCTCTGCACCGTAGAAGCCTGTTTGTCATGAATATACAAACATAAAACAATACTTCCATCATACTCTCCCACATTTTCCACTTCAAAATGCAACACTATATTTTGTTTTTTTAATTCTTCTAAACTCCACTCTTCTTTTTCTAATTGAATATTTCTACATTCAAACTTCGTATAACTCAATCCCTCACCAAAAAGATGTAATGGTTTCTTTTCTATATCATAATAATTCCATGCCTTATAAGAAGACTTATAATTATAATAAACAGGATTTTGTCCGCTATGACGTGGCATAGAAACCGGAAGATGACCAGAAGGGCATATTTTCCCAAAAATCACCTCTGCTATTGCCTGTCCTCCCATCACACCCGGATAAAAACTTTGCAAAAGAGCTTTTGACTGTTCCTCTATCTGGGTCACAACCATCGGTCTTCCGCTGATTATCACAGAAATCACTGGCTTTCCTGTAGAAAAAATCGCTTCCGCTAACTCCCTCTGTGCCAATGGTAAATTCAAATCTGCACAATCTACTCCTTCTCCACAATCCATAGTCACTCCATCTTTCGCCACCGCTGCCCCATTGGTATCAAAGACAACTTTCCCGAATCGGCTAGAACTGCCTCCTAGCACAAGAATCACAGCATCACTTTCTTCTGCCACCTTAACCGCTTCTTCTTTCATCTTCTCCTCGCCTGTCAAAATATTACACCCTTCTGCATAACAAACGACTCCATTCTCTACCTTCTCTTTTACAACTTCCTGAATCCCTTCCAGAACGGTGACACCCACTCCTTCTTTTAACATAGGAGTATAATCTCCTAACTGATGATAAATATGATCTGCATTTGGTCCAATGACAGCGATCTTTTTCGCACTATTTAACGGCAATATATTTTCTTCATTCTTTAACAAAATAACAGATTCCCTCGCCAGTTCTAAAGCTTCTGGATATTCTTGATAAGAATATAATTTCACTTCTTTTTCTTCTAAATAAGGATGTTCAAATAATCCTCTTTCAAACTTCAATGTCAATACACGCAGAACCGCCTCATCTATATACGCTTCTGAAATAATCCCATTTTGTACCGCCTCTTCCAACATAGAAAAAGACTTATCCCACAGTCCGACATCTACTCCTGATTGCAATGCTAATGCTCCAGACTCTATATGTCCTCCCGTCATACTATTTAACTGATCAACCGCCACGCCATCTGCCATAACTATTCCGTTAAATCCCATCTCTTCTCTTAAAATATCTCGCAATAAATGTGGATTAGCATGACAAAATACTCCATCGATTTCATTATACGCTGCCATAACCCCTTTTACCCTCGCTTCACAGCAGGATTTCATAGGCGGGAGATGAATCTCTCTCAACTCTCTTTCCCCTATCCTCGCAGCACTCGCATTAATACCTCCTGTTCCTTCTCCCTGAGCGGCAAAATGTTTTGCTACAACAGCTACATTTTCCTCTTGTATTCCTGTCACTGCTGCTTTTGCCATCATAGCACATAACATAGGGTCTTCCCCATAACATTCCTCACTCCGCCCCCAACGAGGGTCGCGCAATACATCTAACATAGATACTAAAGCCAAATCCACTCCCATTTCTTTTAACTGCTTTCCGCAAACTCTAGCCGCTTTCTCAAAAAGTTCTGGATGAAATGTAGCCCCTACACCTAGATTTACAGGCAATAAATATCCATCTAATGCCTGATGTCCATGCGGACATTCTGAACTCAATAACATAGGTATTCCAAATCTAGAGTGTTCTATTACATACTTTTGTACATAATTATAAGCTTTTATCGCCTTTTCTCCGTATAACCCATTATGATAATCCCTCGCTGACCAAGGATCAGCACGATACAGCCCATATAAAACTCCTAACCCCTGCCATCTATCTACTTCTTCTTTAAATTCCTCTGACAAAATAATATGATCCCCGTCTACCTCATAACATTGAAATCCATACAATCTCTGATTAAGCTGCCCTACTTTTTCTTTTAATGTCATTTGAGATAACAGCGCTTGTGCCCTTTCTTTCGGCGTTTTAGCAGTATCCTTATAATCTATATCCATCTTTGCCTCCATCATCTATCTCTTTTTTATTTTTCCTATGGTTTTCTTTGAAATAAATATATAAAAAATAAAATTATTCATGTAAGAAAGAAAATGGATCAGATTCTTTATTGTGTATAAAATGCATAAGCATATAAGCACACATAATAGCTACTTTTTCTTCTTTTAAAATTCTCTTGCATTCTTCTCTATCTGCCAATACTATCTGAATATCCTCTGAACTTTCCTGATGGATATTAGTGGGAACTCCATCACAATATCCATAAATAGTGCCACAGCTTTCATCTGTCATTCCTATAGTAGTAAAAAAAGGCTTAGAATAACCATCTAAAACTTCTATAGGCGAAAGAGTCAGTCCTGTTTCTTCATAAAATTCACGAACAGCAGCTTCCTTTATCTTCTCATTTGGTTCTACTAAACCAGCGGGAAATTCATAAATATAATCATCAATAGGATAACGATATTGCTTTACTAAAACAACTTTATCTTTATTCACTCCATGAATTCCATAAATGATAACTCCATCTGGAGTATTCTCACGGGTATTTATCTTTAAAGTTTCCGGCTTAGAAGAACGAGATGCCATATAGTAGGGATAAGTCTTATGATTTCGGCGTTCTGCCTCTAATTCATATAAATTTAAAAATTTGTTTTCTGTTTGTTTTTTGATACTTTTAATACGACTCATAAAAACTTCCTTTCTTTTTATATTTTCTCCTCTACAGCATATTTATAAAAATGCTTTAATAACTGTATTATATCACCTTCTTTTTGTATGGTAAAGTTCCGTTTTCTTTTCTTTATCCTATTCAGTTTCTCCATATCACTGTGCTTTTTATAACGCTTTTTTGGACTCTGATTCATGAAACAATAGTATAAATCTACTTTAAAGTCAAAGGGTCGCGGCGGCAAGGAAGTATTACAACGAAACCGCGC
>CANRVK010000353.1 GCA_947643285.1 uncultured Eubacteriaceae bacterium | reverse complement strand
GAATTTAGTGTCCGTTACGTCTGGAACGGAGCGGGAGCGCGGCTTCGTTGGAATACTCCTTCCCTTAAGCGGAACTTTAGCCAACATTATCTTTTTTTAGAAAATCTCTTGTTTTTAAATTAAAATTATTATATGATATATAAAATAGACATTAAGTTTATAGATGTGTCAAGAATATTTATAACTTTAGTGATAGATAAAGAAATGTTAATTATAAAGAAATGTTAATTAAGTAAGAAATATGATAGAAAGATGGGACATAGATGGATTTTGTGCATAAATCAGTTTTATTAGAACCAACAATCGAAAATTTAAAGATAAAACCAAATGGTATTTATGTAGATGGAACATTAGGAGGTGGAGGACATTCTTATCAGATTTTGAAACATTTAGAAAAAGGAAAGCTGATAGGGATTGATCAGGATATAGCAGCTATTACAGCGGCGAAGGAAAGACTGGCTGCTTTTGAGGACAAGCTCACTATTGTACATAGCAATTATTGTGAAATAAGCAGGATATTAAAGGAACAGAATATAGAAAAGGTAGATGGTATTTTGCTGGACTTAGGAGTATCTTCTTATCAGTTGGATACAAAAGAAAGAGGGTTTACCTATCGAGAAGATGTGGCTTTGGATATGAGAATGGATCAGAGGCAGTCTGTCACAGCGAGAAATATTGTAAATGAATATACGGAATTGGAATTATATAGAATCATTCGAGATTATGGAGAAGAAAAGTTTGCGAAGAATATTGCAAAGCATATCGTAAAGGCACGTCAAAAAGCTCCTATTGAAACGACGGGGGAGTTGACAGAACTCATTAAAAATGCGATTCCAATGAAAGCGAGAAATACAAAAGGTCACCCTGCAAAAAGGACATTTCAGGCGATTCGGATTGAATTAAATAAAGAATTAGAAGTTCTCAATCACTCGATAGACCTTATGATTGATCTATTAAATCCTTGTGGAAGGCTGTGCATTATCACATTTCATTCTTTAGAAGATCGTATTGTAAAAACGAGATTTAAAAACAATGAAAATCCATGTACTTGTCCGCCTGATTTCCCTGTTTGTATTTGTGGAAAGGTTTCAAAGGGAACTGTGATAACGAAAAAGCCTATCTTGCCAACAGAAGAAGAGATAGAAGAAAACAGCAGAGCGAAAAGCGCAAAATTGAGGGTATTTGAGGCAAAAGATGTCTGAAGTGATAAGGAAATTTTTTAGAATTTTAGAAAAAAGGGAGGAATAAAAATGAAATCTGCCCCAAAAAGATTAAATCATCATTCTGATGCCCGAAAGCAAAATTTATATGTGGATGGAAGTACGGCTCGGAGATTAGAAGTTACACCACAAAAACAAAAAGGAATTTCTACAAAGAAGACAGTTTCTACAAAGAATAAGCAGGCGAGAAGAGAGAAAGCACTGCCTATGAATCGGGCTTCTGTTTTGATACTCGCGATTGCTTCTGTTGTTACAGTAGTTTTGTGTGTGCAGTATGTTCAATTACAAACAGAAATTACGACAACATTAAAAAGTATCAATGCAAAAGAAGTGGAACTGGCGAACTTAAAAGAACATAACAATGAAACAGATAAAAGAATTAATAGCTTTATTGATTTGAATCATATCTATCAAGTGGCTACGGAAGAGTTAGGGATGCGATATGCGACGAAGGAACAGGTTACATATTATCAAAGCAGCGGATCGGAATATGTAAGACAATATAAGGATATTCCAGAAGAATGAATTTGAAAATAGAAATAAGGAGGATGCAGGGATGCGGAATTGTGCTAGTGTGATGCGATTTCTCCCGCTGCACAAATGCTGTGAATTTCCTTGTTTATTATATGAAAAAGAAAAATAGCGAAAACAGTAATCGTGGTAAAAATAAGATAAGTACGATAAACAAGACAAAGAAAAATAGCACAAGTGTAAAACAAGTACATAATAAGAATAAAAAACAACCCATAAAAGCACAGAGAAATAGTACAAAAACTAGAACAAAAAAGGAAGATTTAAAAGCAAGACCAGAACATAAAGCAAGAGAGAGAAAGGTAGTTGCCTATAAGAGCGCTAGTAAGAATATTAGAAGAAAAAAGAAAAAACCGATAGTGAAAATAACAAGAAAGATGCAAGGAAAGCTAGTGCTATTATTTTCTATGATAGTACTGGCTTTGTTTGGATTAAATTTAAGATTGACTTATATCAACAGTAATAGTGGAGAGAAGTATGGGATAAAAGTATTAGCACAGCGACCTTATGAGAGTAAAACACTTCCTTATCAGAGAGGAGATATCACAGACAGAAATGGAGTGGTGTTAGCAACAAGTGAGAAAGTATATAATATGATTTTAGACCCTAAGATTATGCTTTCTGATGACAGAAAGTATTTGGATACGACATTGACAGCACTAAATGGATGTTTTGGATATAATGTAGGAGAATTGAATTCTGTTATTTCTTCTAATCAGGAGAGTTCTTATGTAGTCTATAAAAAAGGGATGACATATCAAGAGATTGAAGAATTTATTAATTTACAGAGTGGAAATACAAAAGAGCGCCCAGAATGGTTTCCAAAGGAACAATTTGCTACTAATAATATTCAAGGGGTTTGGTTTGAAGAAGAATATAAGAGAGTATATCCATATGGAACATTAGCATGTGATTTATTAGGGTTTACAAATAGGGGAGATGTGGGAACATGGGGAATTGAACAATATTATAATGATGAACTAAATGGAACAAATGGAAGAACTTATGGATATTTGAATTCAGATAGTGATCTAGAAAAAATGGTGAAACCAGCGACAGATGGAAATACGATTGTCACCACTATTGATATTAATTTACAAATGATGATAGAAAAGCATATTCAGAAGTATAAAGATGAAGTGGGGGCGAAAAATATAGCTGTAATGCTGATGAATCCCAATAATGGAGAAATACTTGCTGAAGCTTCCGCGCCATTTTTTGATTTGAATAACCCGAGAGATTTAACTGCCTATTTCACGGAAGAAGAGTTAGAAGCCATGTCAAGCGAGGATCAATCTAACTTTTTATATTCTCTTTGGAAGAATTTTTGCCTCAGTGAAGTCTATGAACCCGGATCTACCGGGAAACCATTTACAGTGGCTGCAGGGTTAGAAGAAGGGAGATTATTTGGAGATGAAACTTTTTTATGTCAGGGATATTTAACCGTAGGGGATTATGATATTCACTGCCATAACCGAAATGGAGATGGAATTGTTACATTAAAAGACAGCATCAAATATTCCTGTAATGTCGCATTGATGGATATCGCAATGGATATGGGAAAGGAAACTTTTATCAAATATCAAAAAATTTTTAACTTCGGTTCTAAAACAGGTATAGACCTTCCC
>CANRVK010000352.1 GCA_947643285.1 uncultured Eubacteriaceae bacterium | reverse complement strand
GAAGCGGGGCTGCGAATTTAGTGTCCGCTACGTCTGGAACGGAGCGAAAGCGCGGTTTCGTTGGAAGAGGCATCCTTTCTTATGCGGACGATTTGCCTCTATGTTCTTAAAACAAATTTTATAATAGAATATCAGATATTTTTTTTGTTAAAACAGATAATGGAAGTGGCTATATTTAAGATAGATAATATAATGGTAATGATGATTGCATAAGAATATTCAGATATTTTTTCTATATTAAGCAACAAATCCATAGAATTTAACAGTTGTATAGGCATATACTTTCCGATTTTAGGAAGTAATCCTATGAAATAAATCATCAAAAATACTCCTCCTATTGCTAATATAACAAACGAATTAGAACGAAAAATAGTTGACATGAGAAGTATCAAAGAAATCAGCCATATACCAATGAAATAAGAACAAACAGCAGAAAAAAATATATGAGAAACAATATTGTTGTCCCAAAAATATGCGTTATATCCATAAGTAATGCCAAACATAAGCCAATATCCAACTGTCCAAAAAGTAATTATGGTGATACCTTTTGACACAATAATTTTCCATCTGCTCATTCCTTTTGTAATTATATTTATCAATGTTCCCTTTTAATATTCGCCAGTTAAAGTATTACTGAACATCAAAAGAAAAATAAGGAAAGCAATCGGAATATTTTTGTAAAATTGTGTCCATGAAGTCAAGGCGTTTACTTCTACGGAGGTAATAGAAAATCCTGTTTCTGTGAGGTTTTCTGATAATATTTCCATAAGCCATGGGGTCAATTTTGCGATTGCAGGATTCATAATGCCGAAAAGAAGAAATAAAATGCTTAGAATCAACATTTTTCCTGTGCGAACAGATTCTAATAATTCTTTACTTGTAAAAGCGGTTAATTGTTTCATAAATGTATTACCTCCATAAATAAATCCTCTAGTGTTGGTTCAAGCATTTCTATCCGCTGTATGGCTATATTGTTTTCCACGATATATTGCATGATGTTTTGCATATCTTTTTCTGTTTTTTTATCAAGCCGCACTCTTAATTCATTTATGGTTTTACTTTCTGGATAATTTATTTTAAACTGCTGAACATCAGAGGAGGAATAAAATTCTATTTCCAAATGGTTTCCTCTTCGGATGCCTTTTATTTTATCAAGTGTTCCATGAAGGGCAATTTTACCATGATGTAAAAAGGCAATTTCATCACAGATACGTTCCACATCAGATAATATATGAGTGGAAAAAATAACGGTAGTATGCTTTTTTACATGAGATAATATATCTAAAATTTCTTTTCTCCCTAATGGATCGAGGGCAGAAGTGGGTTCATCACAAATTAATAATAAGGGGTTGTTAAGTAATGCTTGTGCGATACCAAGTCGTTGTTTCATTCCACGAGAAAAACCGTAAATTCGTTTATTTATGTCATGAAGACCAACCAGTTTTAAAGTTTCTATTATTCTATTTTCCATTTGCTGTTTTGACATTCCTGTGATTTTCCCACATAATATCAGGTATTCTTTTGGTGTCATAAAGCTGTAAAACTCAGGAACATCAGATAGATAACCAATATATTGATTCGTATTGGTCTGTCCAAAATGGACAGGTTCTTGGTTCACTAAAATTTCTCCACTGTCAAGTTGTAGTAAACCAAGTATCATTTTCATAGTAGTGGTTTTTCCTGCCCCGTTTTGACCAATGAATCCGAAAATGGTATGTTCTTTCACAGAAAAACTGAGGTCATCAATCACTTTATTTTGTCCAAATGATTTGGACACATGAGAAATTTTCAGCATATCCATTATGTTTCCTCCCTTCCTAAAAGAAAATATAAAATTGGACCAATGAAATTCATGCCAATAATAGTTATGATAAGCCACATGGTTCTATTTCCATGTTTATAATTTTTATGAGTGAGAATGTGTCTTAGGGTGATGAAAAGCAGAATAAATTCTACTATTATAAAAGGAATCAGTCATAAGATACCTCCTTTTTCGCTTAAAGATTGTTTTATTTTTTGATATGCAGTCATATCACTTAAAATGGTGAAAGCTGGGTGTGAAAGTGCGGATATTGCGCTGTCAATTATGATTTTTTTATTACGAGGAGCATGATTGCCTATATCTAACTGTTCAAACCACGATTCTATAGAGGTAAAATAACTATCACCATGTAAAACAGCTTCCGTTTCCCATAATTTTTCAACACAAATTGCATATCGTTTTAAACTATTGATTGCTGTTTGTGTTTTGCCATGTAAACAATACATAATAGCTGTCTGATAATAAAATCTTGCAGTTACATTTGGATGAAGGGATTCTAGATCATAGGTCGTAAATATATGATTCATACGTTCTATTGTGCTTTCACAAACAGAAAGGTTATCACTGTTGATAGTAATATACCATGTAGCATTTTCTACTAAACTGAGTAAATGGGAAAACATATTAATTTGTGTAATACTATCTGATTTATCGTTTTGACCATTCATCTGATATGCCTGAGCCTGAAGCAGTATGGTATCATTTTGAACAGAAAGATGGCATGGATTGAATATTTCTTCTAATGTATCTATAACTTCTTGTGCCTTTCCTAGTTGTAAATCGGCAAGAGATTTTAAGATAATAGAATCGTTACAAATACTAATATTTCTGCAATTTGATATAATATGGTTACATAAATTCGAGATAGAGGTTAAAATTTCTGTTTGGCGTGTCTGATTTTCTGCTATCATAAAATGATTCATCCATAAACACCCTATCTGAAATAAAAAGGGATAACAAGAATAATATTTTTTTGTTAATTCCTCGCTTTTTTTCATCACTTCTTCAAATGGATATTCTGCAAAAGCTTCTGCCAACTCAAGATATAGCTTTTGAATTTGTTCTTTACTTAATTGAGGTTCATAACCTAAGAGTTCATCAATGGTAACATCAAAAAATGCTGCTAATTCGGGAAGTATCAAAATATCTGGAAGGCTTTGTTTATTTTCCCATTTTGAAACAGATGCTTTTGTCACACCGATAAAATCTGCTAATTGTTCTTGTGTTATCTTTTTTTTATGTCTTAATTTGACAATGTTATCAGAAAAATTTAATTCATTCATTCTTTATTTCCTCCATTTTGAAGTGTTTTATACTTTTTATTATATCCATAACCATATATAAGCTCAATGGATTGTCGCGATACTTTATGAGAATAAATCAACTAAAGGGAAACTTTGTTTCCATTTTTTATGAAATCTCTTTCTGATTCAGAATAGTAATATATTTAAAATTATGATAGAATAAAAAGAAATAAAAAATTTATTGAATGGGTTGGGTTAATTTGTTTTGAAGACAAAGGGGCGCTGCGGCAAGGAAGTATTCCAACGAAGCCGCGCTTTCGCTCCGTTCCAGACGTAACGG
>CANRVK010000351.1 GCA_947643285.1 uncultured Eubacteriaceae bacterium | reverse complement strand
ACGGAGCGAAAGCGCGGCTTCGCTGGAATACTTCCTTGCCGCAGCGTCCCCCTTTAGTCAAAATTTTCCCCTTTCATCTCCCCTAATACTTTTTCTATCAATTTTTGAAACGAATTTCTAAACTGAAGATCATCTTCCCCGGTTCTCTTTCTAGGTCCTTTCCCATGAAATCTTCCAGAAGATCGTCTCGCCTTCTTAGACATATGCCGTTCAAATAACATTTGGTCTATATTCTTCTCTGTATACCATTTCCCACTCTGATGAATCGCATAAGCCCCTTTCCCTAACGCCATCGCCGCAACGCCATAATCCTGCGTCACTATAATATCTTTTTTCTGTGCCTTATTAATCAAAACAAAATCTGCCGAATCCGCCCCTTTATCCACAATAATTAACTCTCCATATTCTGTATTTATAATATGGCTGGTATCACAGATTAACAATAACGGAACTTGATATTGTCTTGCTATCTCTTCTACAATAGAAACAACCGGACAAGCATCGGCATCTATCAATATTTTCATATCTTCTCCTTACCGCTCAAATTTATAACAGCTTTCCCTTATCTCTTACAAATCATCTTATTACATCAAAAACACCATCACATTTTACAGCCTAATTTATTACAATGAGAAAGGTCATCCTATCATGATAAGACGACCTTTTTTCTGTCTATTTCTATTGACCATTTTCCTTTTTACCACAACATTGTTTATACTTCTTTCCACTCCCACAAGGACATGGTTCATTTGGATATATTTTTCCTCTTTCAGCAAATGGCAGGATCTTCTCTCCTTGTCCCTTCTGAACTGTTTTCACACGACTCACCATTTCTTTTGCAGTAAACCCTCTATTCGCCCACACGCGCGTAGTATTGCTCAATTTCATTAACAGATCAATACCTCCCGTTAATTGATCCGTAAAATTGATACCTCTCCCTTTTAAAAGATTGACAATATATTGCATACTACATCCTACCCGAAGCATAAAACTGATTTCTCCGCAGAGTTCTCTTGCCTCTATCTCTTCCATGCCCAAATTTTTCATGATATAACTTTCTAAAATCACGCTTTCTCTTGTAGGAGTGATATAATCCTCATCTGCATATTTTAAAAATACTTCTCTAGGAGGAATATAATATGGCTTATCTCCTTGTTTTTCCTTTAAAACAGAAATTCCCTTACTGTTATATAAATAATTATTATAAAGTTCCATCGTTTCGGGATCTAAAACAACTAAATCACTTCTCTCCGCTATCTTTTCCAACGCTAAAAGCAACTCTTCTATATGTGTTTTCGCGGTATTTTGCTCATTAAATATCTCAACTACTTTCTTTACCGAAACCACTGCATATAAATTTACTGCCGCAAAACAATATCCAACTAAAAGCTGATGGCGCTTTCTCGCCTTTTGAAATCCCTCTGTATTCACCTTTTGGTAGAGTTCCTTCACCTCTTTAGGCACAATATATTCCTTCTCTTCCCCAATAAATAAATATCCTGCCTCTAAAAAATATTTCGCCAGCACCTGCTCTTTTTCATTTTGAGAAATCACTCTTTCCATACAACTTTCAAAAAATTTAATCTCTCTATTATAGGCATTCATAAAATAAGACCCTAACATATATTCGGTTAATATATTTTTTGCCAAATAAGGGATTAGGTCTTCTTTCTTAAACTTTGTATATCCAGTCAATGATAATATTTTTGCTATTTCTTTTAACTCATCCTTTGTATATCCAGATAATCCCGTATATAAAGAACTTTCTTCCCATTCTTTCATGCTTTTTATTTTCCTCCTGAATATTAATACTCTCCTGAACCTCCTCATGACTAAAATCAAAAATCATGAATGTTCTCAGTGCATTTAATAAAAACTTTGAGAGTTTTCTGATTCCTCGCCAGACCTCCCCGTATGCCCTACGTTTTTTTCACTTTATAAGAAACTGCGTTTTCAGACACAGAAAATGATGTCATAAAATGACACTCTTTTACATTCCAGCACTATTTAATATCCATCTTATATAGTACTATAAAAATCCGCTACTCGTCAATTAAAATGCACATTTCTTTTATAAATAAATTCAAAATCTTTATAAGAATGTAGCGAAGATAGATGCCCCTACCACTGTTAGAATACCTGCTACTGCAATCGATAAACTGCTCATAGCTCCTTCAATCTCTCCCAACTCTAATGCCTTTGCTGTTCCAACTGCATGAGAAGAAGTCCCAAACGCTAATCCAACTGCTATTGGCTCATAAATATGAAATAGTTTACAAATAGTTTCTCCCATAACATTTCCAAATATTCCTGTAATTAAAATCACAGCTACTGTAATTGTAGCAATCCCTCCTAATTCTTCAGAAACTCCCATTCCTATCGCAGTAGTGATAGACTTTGGCAGCAGAGTCACATAATATTCATGTTCCAATCCAAATACAAAAGCCAACGCTAATACACTTCCCAAACTAGATAGAACACCTGCTGTAATGCCTAATAAAATCGCCATCATATTTTTCTTTAACAACGCTATCTGCTGATATAGAGGAATCGCTAAACAGACTGTCGCTGGCGTCAATAAATAGCTCAAATACTGCGCTGATTGATTATAACTCTCATAATCCACTCCTAGTAAAAGAATTGCTATTATGGTAACTATAACAGAAATCAAAAGAGGATTACAAATGCCACATTTCCATCTTTTTTTCAGCATTAACCCCAAAGCATATCCCCCTAAACTGATAGTCACTCCAAAATATACAGAATTACATAAAAAATCTCTCATCTGTGTCATTACCTGTCTTTCTTTTTCGCTTTTTTATGTATTACTGCCTGTGCTGTCTTTCCTGTAATAATCATCACAAAAATTGTAGTGACAAAGGTAATAACAGCTACTGGTATTAATACTTTTTGTAAATCGCTCCAAACAGTCACAAGCCCTACTGCTGCTGGTATAAACATAGGAGGCATAATATCAAGAAAAAAATCTGCCACTGTTTTGACCTGTTCTAACTTAATTAATTTTGTACTCAAAAATATCAGCATCAAAACTAATCCATATATACTCGCCGGAATAGGGAGAGGAATAAAATGATGAAGCATTTCTCCTAGAAATGTTACAAATACTATAATACCGAACTGATTTAAAAACTTCATAAATTCTTCTCTCTTTTCATAAAATTGGTAAATCAAAAATTAATTTCTTTTCTATTCTAGTCTGAAACTATTTCCATGTCAAGGCTTAAATACAGCACTATTTTATTCTAATTCTTTTTAAATACTATAACTATAATCCCACTATCTTTAAACCGTAGATTTCATCTATAACAATTAGAGATTTCCATAATATAAATTTCTTGTTTTCAAAGATACTCGCAGGGTTCGCACAGGAAAGACATCATTCCAACGAAGCCGCGCTCT
>CANRVK010000350.1 GCA_947643285.1 uncultured Eubacteriaceae bacterium | reverse complement strand
TACTACTTCATTCTGCTTATTGAGAAACCCATGTTTTCCATTTAAAACAGCTCCAAAAAGTCCTTCTGTTGCTCCAAAAACACGGTCATACACAAATGGAATCACAATTTCTCCCTTTTTATTAATCACACCACATTTTCCATCTTTTTTGACAACAGCAACTCCCTCTTCTACAAAGCGATAAGCCTCTTCAAATGTAGGAGGAATCACTAATTCCCCGTTTTGGTCTAAATAACCATATCTTCCATCTCTATAAATAGTAGCCATACCATTATAAAAATCTGTAATATTCTCATAAATATAAGGTGAAATCCATTCCCCTTCTAAATTCATAAATCTATCATAAGACCCTTCCTCATCACAAAGTATTATGATGCCTTCAGAAAAAAACTTTGGATAAACATGAAATGAGTTAAAATCTATTTCATTTTGTAATTTTAAATGTGATACCACATGTTCTATTCTCTTGTCCATTTTTCTTTCCCCTTTTTTAAAATCTATCTTCATTTTAATACTTTGTAAAAATATTGTCAAATTTTATTCCAGATATTTTTCGATTTTTTATTCTGAAACCTTTCCCGTTAAAGTTCCGTTCAGGCTGTTTGAAAGATAGAGGGACGCTCCGCTTCGGCAAGGAGGTATTCCAACGAAGCCGCGCTCTCGCTCCGTTCCAGACGTAATGGTACTAAATTCGCGGTTTCGCTTCTTGCGAAACTGCTCATTAAGTACCAACGTCTTCCAAGGGGCTTCTTTTGGAATACCTCCTTGCCTTCGCTAGTTTATTGGCTATTCTACTTTAATTAAAAACGAATTTCATGATAACTCTTTCGCTATTTTTTAAATATTGTATTATAACAATTCATAAAACCTTTTCATTTATTACAGACAGAAATCGACTTTCATTTAGACAGTAACAGGATTACTATCCTTCTCCTTGACAAAATATCTAGTATAATTTACAATACCCTTACAGGAAAAAACCATTAAATATCATATATTAAAAACACTCTTTATACTTTGAAATAAAGCTATCGCAATCCCATTGTCTTTAAACGATGCGTTAAGATAGTCGAAAGTAACAAATGACGATATTACGTTATGGAAACATGGAAATAAAAAAACAAACATAAAGAATCTGTCTGTTAGGAAATGAATATATTCAAAATATGGAGTAGAGTATGACAGAGATAACAGAGATAATCACTACGACTATCAACATTCTACATGAAAGATTAAAACAGACAAGATGAAATTTTAGTACAATAAGAACTATCAGAATTTACGCCTGTGGAGATAGTAGTTATGAGATCACAAAATAGAACGCCTATTATCTTTAGATAATGAATAAATAGTTCACAACTTAAGAAAGGAAACTACAAATCACTTATGAAACATAAAAAATCATGGAAACAGATATTCTCTCTTATCATAGTCATTTTATTAATCACCTTATATCTTCTCACTCTATTAGCCGCTATCTTTGATCGTTCTGAAACCAAAAGTTTATTTCAAGCTTCTCTCTTTTGTACCTTTGTCATACCTATATTATTATACGCTTATCTCCTTATTTATAAATTAACCCACAAAAAAGATAAATAAAAGAGCCTAAATCTTTTCCACACGATCAAAAATTTAAAAAGAAACAAACACACTTTCATTTATAAATTAGCTTATGATAAAAACTAGCACAGGGAAGGAAGTCTTCTAAAAGAAGCCCCTTGGAAGACGTTGGTACTTAATGAACAGTTCCGCATAAAGCGGGGCTGCGAATTTAGTACCATTACGTCTGGAACGGAGCGAAAGCGCGGCTTCGCCTAAATACTTCCTTCCCTGTGCGGAACTCTTTATCTTCCTATAAACCTAAAAATTATTATTCTCCTTCTTTTTTTAACATTATCCATACCACCCCTAATGTAAGTATCTCTGTAATAGGCATAGTGAGCCATATCCCATCTAATTTCAAAAATATAGGAAGCAGATAAACCAACGCCCCACTAAAAGCAATCCCTCTCACAAAACAAATGATGAGTGCTTTCGCTGGTTTCAAAACCGCTTGAAAATAATTACTATAAAAATTATTCCACGCCATTCCTCCAAAAGAGCAAAAATAAATTAGAATTGCTCTCGGTGCTAATTCCATAATCTCTTTTGTAGGATGCAAAAAAATCTCAATCACTGTTTTAGGGAATAATATTCCTAGTAAAGTAATAACAAGCCCTACAGAAAATGCTGTTATCCCCGCTATTTTACGCACTTTTAAAATTCTTTCTCTTTTCCCCGCTCCATGATTCACTGCTATAATCGGCTGTGCCGCTTGTGAAACACCATTACTTAGTGACATCACAATAATTGCTGTATTGGAGATAATCGTATATACTGTGACACCAATATCACCTGCATATTTTAATAACTGAATATTAAAAAGTAAAATAATAATTCCACTTGACATTTCCACTAAAAAACTAGAAAATCCATTCTTTAAAATCATTCCTGCATAAGAATAAAAATAAGAGAACCTCCATTTTTCCTTCACTATTTTTAAATTATTTTTCTTTCCCCAAAAATGAAATAGCAAAATAATACAAGTAGTAAAAGAGCCTAACACACTTGCCGCAGCAGCTCCTCTCATTCCATAAGGCAAGATAAAAATAAAGATATAGTCCAATACAATATTTAAAACTCCTCCTGTTATCACCGCTATCATAGCATGTTTTGGTGCTTTATCATTTCTGACAAATGCTTGTAAAAAGCTAGAAAACATAAAGCATGGAATCCCTATTACTAAAATTTTCCCATATTCTTCTATATATTGTAATGTCGTATCTGTACTCCCTAAAGCTGTTACAATCGGATAAAAAAAGAACTCTCCTAATAAAACATATAAAATAGCAATCAAACTATTACACAAAAGCGCTACAGTAAAATATCGATTCCCTTCTTCTCTCTCTCCTTTTCCAAAACAAAAAGAAAGTAATACACTGCCTCCTATTCCAAATAGTAATCCTGTCCCAAAGAATAAACTAAATAAAGGCAATAAAATATTGAGTGCCGCAATCGCATCTGCTCCTAATCCTTTTCCTATCATAATGGTATCCGCTAATACATAGATCGATGTCACCATCGTGGCACTCACGGAAGGCAGCAGATAGCCTATAAATAACTTTTCCACAGAGTCTTTCACTAAATCAACTTGCTTGTTCATCATAAAACCTTTCAAAAACTGTTTTTCTCAGTTTCTTTTAACCCATTCCTTTTTCTTTTCATATAACAGATAATTACGAAACCCTAAATCCCATAGAAATACTGACCTTTCCGAACCTTCTTTCTACCTATCTTCTTCCTAAAATTTCATAAGTTCTGACCATTCGCTTTTCAAAAACTAGAACAGCCAACTACCAGCGGAGGCAAGGAAGTATTCCATAAGAAGCCCCTTGG
>CANRVK010000349.1 GCA_947643285.1 uncultured Eubacteriaceae bacterium | reverse complement strand
TCGCAGCCCCGCTTCCCCGCGGAACTGCTCATTAAGTGCCGACGTCTTCCAAGGGTCTGTCTGGGGGTACTCCATAGCGAAACCGTTACTTTATCGTAAATTCTAAGTGTCAGTTTCTGTTCACATATTTTCACAGAATATTCTGATTTTAATAAATAGAATAGATAAAGTATTTTTTATATCTATTAGATTTTTATTTTCATGAGAAGTTATCACAACCTATCATGAACTATATTAAACTGATTCATTCCTTGCTTACTTTAAAAGCCCTCTATTATTATCATGAGATCCTTTCATAAATCAGAGCAGCCAATAAACTAGCGGAGGCAAGGAAGTATTCCATAAGAAGCCCCTTGGAAGACGTTGGTACTTAATAAGCAAACCCGCAAGAAGCGGGATTTGCGAATTTAGTACCATTACGTCTGGAACGGAGCGAGAGCGCGGCTTCGGTAGAATACTTCCTTGCCGGAGCGCCCCCTTTGTCTTTAACATCTCCTAAACTATAACAATTTTTCCGTTTTAGATATATAAATAACTTGAATAGTAAGAAATATCGTGATAAACTTATGAATGTCTTATGATAAAAGTTATTAAAAATTTATTTATGTAAAGGAGAATTTATCATGTCAAATACCCAATGGAATAAAGAATTTCAAAACATTTCTATTCAATATCAGGAAAAATTCGTACATATTTTATGCGATTCTGTCTTAAAGGAATATTTGCGCCAAAAAGGAAATGGTTCTATTGATTTAGCTGATCATATCTTATCCACTTATGAATCTCTTTATCATTGTCCTTTACAAATCGGACGCGATTCCCTCGCCCTTGAGATTTTAGGACATGTCTATACTGGCAGTCTGATGAAAGCTGTACTAGCTGCAAAAGCATTTATTCCTGCTGCTATATACTCCCAATTAGAGCCAGAATTAAAAAAATTAGAAGGGAAAACAGAAATCATTGACTGCGGAGAAAAATCAGAAGATAACAACCGCTTTATTTGGGATACATTAGAAAAATATCATTCGATCATCTATAAATTATTAGGAGATTTAGCCTAATTATCATATATAATCTCATAACTTTGCTCTAATTTAAGCCCTCTTTCATAGACAAACACGAAAAAAGATATATATAAAAATAAGGAAATTAAAAAATTTACTTCTGTAAAAACTTTTATAAACTGTCGATTTTATTTCATATTATTATCTAAAAGACAACACAGAAAATAATATTCGTAAAAACAAAAAGTTGATGGGAGGGCTTAAATATGAGTATTAGTAAAATTACATCAGATTATCCTGCAGAATATAAAACTAGAAACATACAAAAAATTTTATTCGATAAAAATTTTGAAACTATTGCTATATCAAATGAAGCGAGTTATAGAAAAAAATATACTCATGCAGCAACGCAGATATCCGCTATCGCGATTTATGAACAAATGGTTAAAATGAATAACGATAAACTAAATTTAAAACCTGCTGATATTTCTGAAGAAACCGATCCTTCTCTAATAAACTCAGAGGAAGAATTGGAACAGCACGTCGATATGGAATCCAAAACGGATACAGAGATTATAGTAAAGCCAGATGGTTCTAGAGTACTTGTAGTCACAATGAACTTTGGAGGTATAGAAACTACCATGAGTTTGGAAATCTCTAAACCAACAGCAATGCAAAATGCTAATCTTATCGTATTTGATGAAACAAATACTACACCCAATATTTCAAATGAGAAATAAAAAATATAAATGCTCGGACTCATAAAAAGGGAGCATAAAAGGTTCTGACTGACAGACGAATCTTAATAAAAAACATTATAAAATAATAAAAAATATGACCCCATAAATCAAATATCTCACGGGAATAAACGAAAAAACATAAAAACTCCAAAAAATAGATAGATATAAAATAAAACGACAGTTTATAAAAGTTTTTACCGTTCCCCTTTTTTATTATATCACCATCGTGAAACTCTCTTTTCAAACAGCACTGTCAGGGGCTGCGAATTTAGTACCATTACGTCTGGAACGGAGCGAGAGCGCGGCTTCGTTGGAATAGGGGCTTGCCTTAAACGCCCCCTTTATTTCAAAACTCCTTCTATAAATTACTATATCTCCTCGGCGGATAGCTTGAACTGACTGTTTTTCTCTACTTTTTAATGATTTTATTATCCATATTTTTCAAAAATCACTCTCGTTTTTGTGTCAGTCAAAATTTTTAGAGCCAAAATAGAGCCAATCAAAGCCGCCATTTTTTCGTTGTTCGTCCTATCAACATGGTGCTAGCACCATGTAATTATTACATCAATAAGGAAATAATGAAATCGCCCCCGTTACGCAACATAACCCCTATTTTGATGATAATGGCATAAGGTACAACAATCATTATTTTTACTGCTAAATGCCTTATAAAATAAGCGTTTAAAATCCCCTAAAGCTTAACAATACTTTTTCTTCATTTCCCCTACAAATATGAATTTAATACACCATTCCAATATAATAATCTAAAAGTTCATATATCCAATCTTGAAGTACCGAAAATCTAAATCCTAAACCTATCGCCTTTTCTGTATTGATACTATATTCCGGCACTCCATTATATGGAGCATTATCTCCTATTTTGTCAATAATCGCCTTTGTTCCTGTTTTCTTTTCAACATATTCCAGTAATTCTCTTATAGAAATAGTTCCTTCTGAACTTCCATTTATTGCTCCTCTGACATCTTTATCAACTAAAAAAGCCATAAATTTTCCTGCTTCATCAGAACGGATATATCCCATCTGATAATCTAAATTATCTATATTCATTGGAATCGATTTAATGGTATGTTCCACATAATACAACAATCTTTTTGTATAATCATCTTTCCCTATTACAAAAGGATACCTTACTGCAATCCAATTTCTATTAGAATACTCCTGCCATAAAGCACATTCAGCCTGTCGCTTTATTTCTTCATATGGAAATGCATTTCTATCACACCATACTAATTCTTTTGAAACTCCGTCAAACTCTGATTCCATAGTATTTATATGCTTAGGTTCATAAACAGCGGCACTTGACATATGAATATATTTGTTATAATCAACGGATTCCATTACATACTTTATATCATTTGAACAATAAGCAATTTTATCAATAACAACATCATAATGCCTACCACTCAAAGTAGTTTTCATACTTTTTTCACTTGTTCTTTCAATAACAACTCGTTTCACTTTACTACCATATTCATCTGATACCTTTCCCCTTGTTGCTATTGTAACATCATGACCTTTTGCTAAAAGTTCATTTACCATATGAATGCCAAAAAATCTAGTACCGCCCATCACCAATATTTTCATTATTTTTACCTCAATCCCTATTTGTTCATTTAATTATACCACTTTTATTCCTTATTTACCACAAAAAATACAGGGCATAGCAACCGC
>CANRVK010000348.1 GCA_947643285.1 uncultured Eubacteriaceae bacterium | reverse complement strand
CGTCGGCACTTAATGAGCGGTTTCGCAAGAAGCGAAACGGCGAATTTAGTGTCCGCTACGTCTGGAACGGAGCGAGAGCGCGGCTTCGTTGGAATAGGTGTGTTCCGACGCGAACCTTCGCGAACCTTTGCGAACCTTATAAATATCTCTTACTACTACTAAATCCCCTTCCTCTCACTTCATTTACCTGTCCTATAATCATAAATGCCTTTTCATCTTCTTGTTGAACTAATTCATTGAGTTTAGGCAATTCCCTACTAGAAACCACAGTCAAAATAATGCGCGTATCTTTATGCATATATCCTGTCTGCGCATCTAATAAGGTACATCATCTATCTAATTTCTTAGAAATAAGCTCGCTAATCTCTTTATACCGCTCACTGATTATCTCCACCTGTGTCTGTGCTTTTCCTATCACTAATACCTTCTCTAAAATTACGGTATATAATATCACTAATAAAATCCCATATAATACTTTTTCTTTATCAGAATATAATATTTGAGCCAATAAAATAATAAAGTCAAAGGCATATAAAGAAACAGAAATGGGAATATGAAATTCTTTATTTAATACTAAAGGTGGGATATCCATTCCTCCTGTAGAAGCCCCTACCTTTATCACTATACCAATCCCGATTCCTATCATAGCTCCTGCGAAAATAGTCGCTAAAAGATGATCTCCTGTGATACTGCTCACTCCAAAAATTTTTTGAAATACGCCTAAAATAAAAGGATAATAAAACGTACTGATCAATGTGGTTATTGCAAACTTTTTTCCTAACATAATAGCCCCTAATAAAAACATCAATAAATTAAATATAGAAACAAATATTGTAATAGGAATAGAGAAGAAGTGATTAAGTACTAATGCTATCCCTGTTGTTCCTCCTGTTATCAAGCCATTAGGCAGTATAAATAACACCACTGCCAAAGCATACAGAGAATTTCCAGCTAAAATCCAAATTAAATTCCATATGTCTTGTTTTCTCATTTTCTTTTTCCTTTCTTTTTTTTCATTTACACATTACTTCAGTAAACTGCTACACAACTAAAGCACGCAAAAAAAGACCAGAAGGAACTGGTCTTTTCCCTTATCTCTCATCATCGAATCTCCGTCTTTCCCCCCATATAAGGCTGTAATACAACAGGAATGCGAACAGACCCATCTGCCTGCAAATTATTTTCTAAGAATGCAATTAACATTCTAGGAGGAGCGACTACTGTATTATTTAAAGTATGTGCGAAATATTTTCCATTTTCTCCTGTTACACGAATTTTTAATCTGCGCGCTTGTGCGTCCCCTAAATTAGAGCAGCTTCCCACTTCAAAATACTTCTTCTGTCTAGGCGACCATGCTTCTACATCAATAGATTTCACTTTCAAGTCTGCCAAATCTCCAGAACAACATTCTAATGTGCGCACAGGAATATCTAAAGACCGGAATAAGTCCACAGTATTTTGCCAAAGTTTTTCAAACCACATCATACTTTCCTCTGGTTTGCAAACAACAATCATTTCCTGTTTTTCAAACTGATGAATTCGATAAACGCCTCTCTCCTCTAGCCCATGTGCTCCTTTTTCCTTTCTAAAACAAGGAGAATAGCTAGTAAGAGTTTTAGGCAGTGTTTCTTCTGGCAAAATAGTATCTATAAATTTTCCGATCATAGAATGTTCACTTGTTCCAATTAAATAGAGGTCTTCTCCCTCAATTTTATACATCATAGCATCCATCTCTGCAAAGCTCATAACTCCAGTCACCACATTACTGCGAATCATAAAAGGAGGGATACAATACGTAAATCCTCTGTCAATCATAAAATCTCTCGCATAAGAGATTACAGCAGAATGTAAGCGAGCGATATCTCCCATCAAATAATAAAAACCATTTCCAGCTACCTTTCTTGCACTGTCTAAATCGATTCCATTCAAACGTTCCATGATCTCTGTATGATAAGGCACTTCAAAATCAGGCACAACTGGTTCTCCAAATTTCTCTACCTCTACATTTTCTGTATCATCTTTTCCAATTGGAACAGATGGATCGATGATATTTGGAATCACCATCATAATTTTCAGAATCTTTTCATTTAGTTCTATTTCTTTTGCTTCTAATTGTTGAAGCTTTTCTGAATCTCTATTCACCTGCTGTTTTAGTTCTTCTGCCTCTTCTTTCTTTCCTTGAGCCATCAGACCTCCAATTTGCTTAGAAATCTTATTTCTCTGTGCTCTTAAATTATCTGCTTCCTGTTTACAACTACGATTTTCAGAATCCAATGCGATCACTTCATCTACCAATTCCAATTTATTATCTTGGAATTTATTGCGAATATTTTGTTTTACCACTTCTTTATTTTCTCTTACAAATTTTAAATCTAACATCTTGTTCCTCCTTTTACTTCATTTCAGCACATGAAATAGCCTCATCCATCTTAAGCTTTTTATCTTTTTATTCTAAAATCTCTATAATAAGATTTATAACAAATCGGAGAATGTCCTTCTCCACTATTCGCCGCGCATAGCATATGTTGTAGCAGCAACTAATTTCTTTATACACTTCTGTACATAAAAAAATCCTTCCATCCCCCTATTCATTGGGACGAAAGGATTCCGCGTTGCCACCCAAATTGCTAAACTTTCTGTCTAGCCATCTCATTATAGTGAGATAAAGGTCACTACCCTTTGGCTTTCACCAACAGCTAAAAAAGTGGAACGATTTTCTGTTTCGCTGATTCACACCAACCACCAGCTCTCTGTAGAAACATAACAAATCTTAGCTTTTCTCATCGCTGTTTCTTTTTATTTTTGGTCATTATACAACAACTTACACATTTTTTCAAGCCCTAATCTTCATTTTTTCAGCTTACTCAAAAATTCAAAAACAAAACTTCTATCCAAAATAACATATCCATATAAATACAAACTGAAAGAAATAAAAACATAAAATATCTGAAATCTGAAAAAAGAAAAAGAGTAAGGAGAACACTTTCGCGAATGATTCGCACGGCAAGAGAGTATTCCAACGAAGTCGCGCTCTCGCTCCGTTCCAGACGTAGCGGTACTAAATTCGCAACCCCTCGAGGGCTTGCTCATTAAGTACCAACGTCTTCCAAGGGACTTCTTTTGGAATACTTTCTTGCCTTTGCTAGTTTCTTAACTTTTCTAGGAAACAAAAAAGTCATATTGTTCACTTCATCGATAGAAATAAAAAAAGACAATTCTTACTATTTTAAAATAACCGATATCATTTCATAAATAAATTCTTTCGTATGTCATAGGCGGAAACCCACTACCTTTAGGTGATGGGTAGTTGACAATTTATGATAATGACAACAATCTCACTCCACAAATTTGTCTATACGATAAACTAGCACAGGAATGTCTTCTATTCCAAAAGAAGCCCCTTGGAAGACGTCGGTACTTAATGAGCAGTTTCGCAAG
>CANRVK010000347.1 GCA_947643285.1 uncultured Eubacteriaceae bacterium | reverse complement strand
TTTTGCAAATATCGTTATTGCAGTAGTCATATTCATCCCCAATTCCTGACAGATCTGTTCCATGTTCTTTTTTAGTTCTTCATCCATACGAATATTTACCAATGTCTGTGCCATAATAACACTCCTTTCTCATTACCAACTATATATTAACATATAATAAAGATAAAATCAATACATTGTCTTTACATTATTTTATATGAAAGATATACAATTTTTTTGTAGAACAGCCAATAAACTAGCACTAGCAAGATCCTATTCCAAAAGAAGCCCATTGGAAGACGTCGGCACTTAATGAGCGGTTTCGCAAGAAACGAAACGGCGAATTTAGTGTCCGTTACGTCTGGAACGGAGCGAAAGCACGGCTTTGTTGAAATAGGATCTTGCTAGTGCGACCCCTTTATTCCATAATGATAAACAACTATCCCTTATCTTAAACTTTCATCACCTTCCTCTTTACATCAATGGTGCAAATAATCTCAGCACTTTTCCCACCCATTTCTTATAAAATGGATATTTCTTACATTCTTCTATCGTTATCTCTTGGCACTTTAAAAGTGTATTTTGAAAATCTTCCTCTATTTTTTTCACCTCTGGATTCTTATATATCATACCTGCACATTCAAAATGTAAATATAAACTCCTAAAATCCAAATTAATTGTCCCTACAACTGCCTTCTCATCATCACTCACAAATACCTTTGCATGTACAAATCCCGGCGTATATTCATATATCTTCACCCCTGCTTCTAATAACTCTTGATAATAAGTTCTCGCCAACAAATATGCGAATATTTTATCTGGAATATGAGGCATAATAATGACCGTTTCCACCCCTGATTTCGCCGCATAAGAAAGCGCACGTATCATCTGACTATCCAATATTAAATAAGGAGTCATAATATGCACATATCTTTTTGCTGTATCCAGAATATCCATATAGACCAGTTCTCCTACACTCTCCTTGTCCATCGGACTATCCCCATAAGGCATCACAAACCCCCATTCACCTTTCTGTTCCAAAGCAGGCGGCAATAAATATTGACTATAGTTCTCTTTTTCTCTCTCATTAATATTCCACATCTGCAAAAACATAAAGGTAAAACTCTTGACCGCATCACCTTTTAACATAATAGCAGTATCTTTCCAATGCCCAAATCTCTCCACTTTATTAATATACTCATCTGCTAAATTAACTCCGCCTGTAAAGGCTGTATGTCCATCAATGACTAATATTTTTCTGTGGTCACGGTTATTCTGATACGTGGAAAGAGCTGGTTTTATAGGAGAAAACATTTTACATTTTATCCCTTTTTCTTTCATTTTCTCTGGATAGGAATAAGGCAGTAATATCATACAACACATACCATCATATAAAAACCTCACTTCTACCCCTTCCTTTACCTTCTCTTCTAAAATTTCCAAAATACTATTCCACATAATCCCTCGTTCCACAATAAAATACTCCAGAAAAATAAATTTCTTTGCCGCCTTTAATTGTTTCTTCATCTCCTCAAACTTATCCTCTCCTAGAGGGAAATACGTCACTTCTGTATTTTGATAGATAGGATATCCGCCGCGCTGATTCATATAATTTGCTAATCTCGTCATATGAAGGCTTTCTTTTTTTAAATTTTCTATCACTTCTTCATTCTGCTCTAAAAATGGATCTGTTTCTTTTATCACAATTTCTAATCTTTTTGCGATAAACTTTGTCCCTATCTGAAGTTGTACAAATAAATAAAAACATGCGCCAAATACTGGAAATATTAAAACTGGAATTATCCAAACCAATTTAAAACTTGGGTCTGATTTCTCATTCAAAATATGAATCATGACAGCAACACTTAATAATGTGAAACTTCCATAAATATAGACCATATATTCCCCTAAAAAATGAAATACTCCAAACAGCACTGCCACCTGCAAAAGTAAAGAAAGTACTACCATACCTGTTCTTCCAAATACTATTCTCAGCATCTTTTTTGCCTTTTTTATAGAAATTTTCATAGAAATCTTCCCCTTTCTTTTGTACTTCTTATTCTGTCTTTTTTCTCTCTATCTCCACCTTTTCTAAAAATTCTCTATCTTCTTTCGAGAGTTCTGCCTTTTCAAGTAAATCTGCTCTTCTTTCCAAAGTCCGAATCAAAGACTGTTCCCTTCTCCATTTCTCAATATTTTTATGATGTCCTGACAGCAAGACCTCTGGCACTCTCTTTCCAAAAAATTCGGCTGGTCTGGTATACTGTGGATATTCTAATAAATTCCCCTGAAATGATTCTAACTCTGCCGAACTATCATTATTTAAAACTTTTGGCACTAATCTAGCAATCGCATCCATCATCACCATAGCTGGAAGCTCTCCCCCTGTCAGCACATAATCCCCTACTGATACATAGTCTGTCACAATCATCTCTAAAACTCTCTCATCAATACCTTCATAATGCCCACACAAAAAAATAATATCCTCTTCTTTTGAAAACTCCTGTGCCATCTCTTGTTTGAATACTTTTCCCTGCGGAGTTAAATATACTACCCTTATCTCTTTTTTTCCTGTTTTCTCCTTAATATCCAAAAAGGCACGATAAACAGGTTCTGGCTGCATCACCATACCTGCACCCCCACCATAAGGATAATCATCTACATGTAAATGTTTATCCGTCGAATACTCACGAATATCCACCGCTTCCAAAAAAATAAGCCCATTTTCAATCGCTCTTCCAATCACACTATTATTCATTCCAGATACAATCATCTCTGGAAATAAAGTCAATACATAAAAATTTATCATAAGTCTAAAAGTCCCTCCATCACATGTACCCTCATCTCACCCTTTTCTAAATCCACTTCCAAAATACACTCCTTAATCGCTGGCAGCAGGACTTCTTTCTCTCCTTCTCTTTCTACTACATACACATCATTTGCACCTGTCTGCAATACATCTTTCACTCTTCCTAATTCTTCCCCATTTTCTGTTACAACTCTAATTCCTATTAAATCCCCAATAAAATACTCATCTTCTTTTAAAGGAAGTGCATCTTTTCTCTCAATCACCAGATCCTTTCCCTTATATCTCTCCACATCCTCAATACTCTCTATCCCCTTCATCTTCAAAATTACAAACTGTTTAAAAAATTTTACCTGTTCTATCTGTACTTCCCTCTTCTCATCTTCTAAATCTAAAAATACTCTTTTCAATTTTTTAAATCTCTTTGGATCGTCTGTCGTAGGAAATACCTTTGCCTCTCCTTTAATCCCATGACTAGAACTAATCACTCCAACTCTCAAATATTCTTCCATCTTTCCATTCCTTTCTATTTTATCCTCCAATAAATAATTGCTCTTCTTGAACCCCATATAAATACTAACCTTTCCTAAAACTTCTTTCTACATATCTCCTAACTTCGATTTCATAAATTCTGGTAACATTCACTTTTCCAAAAGTAGAACAGCCACCAACCA
>CANRVK010000346.1 GCA_947643285.1 uncultured Eubacteriaceae bacterium | reverse complement strand
TACCGCTACGTCTGGAACGGAGCGAGAGCGCGGTTTCTTTGGAATACTTCCTCGCCCTTGCGGAACTGGAACTTTCACCACCCCCCCCCTTCCCCTATAAATACTCAATACCCATAAATACTATATATCTCCTCATGATAAACCCCTTGCTCTTTATAAATAATCAGCGGTTCTTCTAACTTTAACAAAGGCTTTCCTCCCCTCACCGCCTCTAACAATACCATGTTCGCCTCTTTTCCCACCATCGGATAAACAGGTCTTAACCTTTTCACCTCTAAACAATACTTTGACAAAACCCCTATTATCTCAATTAACCTCCTAGGTCGATGAACCATATAAAACCGTCCTCCCGGCTTTAAAACAATCGCCGTTTCCCTCACAATATCCTCCAAATTACATAAAATCTCATGTCTAGCTATAGCTTTTGGAAGCTCCGGATTCTTCAATCCATGATTTTCATTCATATAAGGCGGATTACAAGTCACCACATCAAATACAGATTTTCCAAAAATCTGACTAGCCTCCTTTATATTCCCATATACAATTTCCACTTTTTCCTCTAATCGATTGAGCTTAACACTCCTCTTTGCCATATCCACCATATCTTCTTGTATTTCTAACCCTGTAAAATGCTCCCCTTTTGTTTTCGCCTCTAACAAAATAGGAATAATCCCCGTCCCTGTCCCCAAATCTAATATACTCTCCCCTTCCTTCACAACCGCATATCCAGAGAGCAATACCGCGTCCATACCAAAACAGAACCCTTTCGGGTTCTGAATAATTTGATAACCATTTCTATGAAGTTCATCTATTCTCTCATTCTCTTTTAATTCACTTATCATCTAGTTTTGAGCTTCCTTCCTTACGTTCTAACATTTCCAACTCCCTCAACTCCTCATTGGAAATATTTATTTTTTCCTTTCGGCGTTTTGGTTTAAAATGAATCTGATTTACTTTATATTCTCTCACTTCTTTTTCATCGCCTATCGTCACAATCACCTTCACTATTTGACGCAATACTCCGACACTCTGAACCTCTCCCTTTAAATTATCATCTGTCGTAACAATATCCCCCACACTAGGCAGTTTACTATTGAGTTCCTCATAAGTTTCCTCTTCATTTTTCAGACAACACATGAGTCTGCCGCAAACCCCTGAAATCTTAGTCGGGTTGAGAGAAAGATTCTGTTCTTTTGCCATTTTAATGGACACTGGAATAAATTCTGACAAATAAGTATTGCAGCAAAGACTTCTCCCACAGACACCTATTCCCCCTATAATCTTTGTTTCATCTCGAACGCCGATTTGTCTGAGTTCAATTCTAGTTTTAAAAACAGCAGCTAAATCCTTCACCAACTCTCTAAAATCGATTCTCCCGTCTGCTGTAAAATAAAACAATACTTTATTATTATCAAAAGTATATTCCACATCAATGAGCTTCATTTCCAATCCATGTTTTTGAATCTTCTCCAAACAGATTTCAAATGCCTCTTTCTCTTTTCTTTTGTTCTCTTCCTCTATCTCATCATCTTCTGGTGTCGCGATTCTTGTGACTGGCTTCAGAGGCTGAATCACTCTTTCTTCCTCCACTAACCTCTTTCCTAAAACCACCAAACCATATTCCATTCCTCTGGCAGTTTCCACAATCACATGTTCTCCGGTTTCTATTTCTAAATCCACTGGATCAAAAAAATAAATCTTTCCAGCCGAACGAAACCTTACACCAATAACTTCTATCATCACAAATTCTCCTTTATCGTCAATAACATCAGTTCTATCGCCAATTCAAATGTGACATTCGCTTTTAATCTGACCTTCACTTTTTCAATTGCTGTAATAATCTCCTCTAACCCTTCATAGGAACTCCTCACTGCTTGTTTTGTAATATTAGATAATTCCTCTTTCAAGACTAAAACATTCACATCATTTGTCACCTTAAATAACAATACATCTCGAAACCAAACTAACATCAAATCTAAATAATCCTCAATATCTATTTTAAATTCATTAATCTCTTTTAAGTTTGTCAAAAGTTCCGGCAATTCCATCTCACCTATACGGCGTAACATAGAAAGAGCATGTCGTTTTACTTCATCAAAATGCTCCGAATTCGCTAATTTTATCGCCTTCCCTAAATTCCCCTGTGCAAACGCCATACATAAATCTGCCTTATAATCAGGAATCTTCACCGTTTCCATCAAATACTTCCGAATCTCAGCACTAGAAACAGGCTTTAAATTCAGCGTAACACATCGAGATAAAATAGTAGGAAGAAACGCCTGTGAATTTGTAGTGAGAAAAAGAATCAGCCCATAGGCAGGAGGTTCTTCTATTGTCTTTAACAGAGCGTTCTGCGCCTGCAAAGTGAGTTTCTCCGCCTCATCTATAATATAGATCTTATAAGGGCTTTTATAAGGCTTAATCTGAATATCCCCGATCACTTGCCCTCTCACATCTTCCACTCCAATACTATTAGGCTTTTCATGCGTCACCCAAATGATATCTGGCTGGTTTCTCCCTTCCGCCTGTCTGCAAGAAAAACACTTCCCACAAGGTTCTATCCCCTTTTCTTCACATTGTAAAACAGCGGAAAAAATATCTGCCAACATTTTTTTTCCACTGCCTTCCTCTCCATTCAGGATATAGGCATGAGAAATTTTATCCGCTTGTATCGCGTTTTGAAAATGTTCTATTATCTGTTTTTGCCCTATCACATCCTTAAAATTTCTCATGAAAAAATCCTCCCTGTAAAATATATTTGCAAATTTTAATAGATACAAAAACACTACAAAAATATATCCATTAAAAGTCCTCGTATTTCATCTACATAATTTAAAATCGCCAATGCATCTTGTTCTTCTGATAACAACTCTTGTGACAGTTTATCCATATTTTCATCTATCAAGCGCACAATACCATACACTCTATGGCGTCCACGCTTATCTAAGAAATTCTCTCTCGAAAAGCCATGTGACCGATAGACAGTTTCATTTAAAAAGCTTTTGATCAATGCCCGATAGCGGCGCATATCTCGGATATCCCGGTGTTTCTTTAAGCGTTCTCCCTGATTCGTGATATCAGCCATCAAGCCGCTCAACTTTTCTTGGAGTTCCTGCTCTGAAATTCTGCTGATAAGTGTAAACTTAAATTTATCATCTGCCGCTTCTGTTTGCACTTTATTTTCAACATTATTAGTAGGCAATATATCATTTACTTTTATTTCCATACACATCTCTCCTCATTTGCTATCTCACTTATCTAGATAGCTTTTATCAACTTTTCACCGAACATCCATGTTCCTCCCCATTATAACATACAATTCTTCTATTATACAATATTAACTCGTAAAAATTTTTAGATATCGTTATTATTTATTATCATGTTTTTAAACAAAGGTTCGCATAGGGAAGGAAGTATTCCAACGAAGCCGCGCTCTCGCTCCGTTCCAGACGTAGCGGT
>CANRVK010000345.1 GCA_947643285.1 uncultured Eubacteriaceae bacterium | reverse complement strand
AGAAGCCCCTTGGAAGACGTTGGTACTTAATGAGCAGTTTCGCAAGAAGCGAAACAGCGAATTTAGTACCGCTACGTCTGGAACGGAGCGAAAGCGCGGCTTCGTTGGAATACTTCCTCGCTGGTGCGAACCCTTGGTCAAAATACATCAAAATATATTTCAAACACCTTTTCATTTACTTCATCAATTCCTCTGTAAGGCGAAGAATTTCAGAAGAAATTTTTTCACGTTCTTTTCTTATAATGTGGTTTGTACTGGTCAAGCTTTTTGGTAACACTTTGTCCGAAAAAATACACTAATGGAAACGTGCTTTCTAATGATTATCTCTTTTCTTTAGAAAGTCTGTTCTTTGCATCCTGAACGCTTTTATATGATAGGATTTTTTTAATAAAAAAGCTAAAAATAGATTTAAAAACAAAATTTACCTATTATGTATTTCTGATAATCGCTGAGTAGTATCATATTGTAATTTAGTGGCATACTGACGCAGAAAATCTGCACAATTATGCACACTGACATTTTTCATCATTTCCTTACGCCAGATCAGAAGATCTAGATTTACTACTGTAGATAGCGAACAACTTCTGATACACATACCATAAGAATCTATCATATCCAATGGAATTGGAGATACCCACATATATGCTTCCGGCAGGCGTTGTAAAAGATCAATTTGGCTGCCACGATCATATACATAAATCCGTCGAGGTGGTGTTCCATGTAAAAGTGGATTGATACGTGCCATGCTTAAAGCAAGGCTTTGCTGATCCCCATGAACAATCTCTGTATAGCGATATAAATCTTCCTGACGAATTGTAGGAAGTGAAGCCAATGGATGATCTGTACGCAATATGAGCATCATAGTAAAATCCATCAGATGATCACAACACAAACCCTTATTTTCTAACTGTTGGAGATAGTAGTTTTCATAAAAAGAAGGCAGACGAATAATACCTAAAGCGCTTTCACCGCAAACTACTTGCTCAATAGCTTCATCTGTATTCGTTTCATGTAAACGCAATGATAATTTTTGACTCGAATCAAAAGTATGTTTCATCCAATCTGATACAGCGCGCACACAATAAGAAGCACGGCATACAGAGATACCCATAGAATATGTTTCTTCAGATGTCTGACCAATCTGTTCTAATTTTTCTATCTGCGCAACAATATCACTTGCATAAGTAACAAACCTCTCACCTTGGAGTGTTAACTTTACACCAGTAGGAGTCCGATCAAAAATGGTAATATGTAATTCTGATTCCACTTCATGTACCATACTGCTCAGATTAGGCTGTGCGCGAAATAGTACATGGGAAGCCTTTGTAATAGAACCCTCCCGAGCAATGGTGAGAATATCTTTAATTTGTTGCAAAATCACAATAAAAATCTCCTTTTTAAATATAATCAAACATATATCACAATAGATAATCTTGCCTTTTCCTTTCCAGATCATATACTTTTTTATATATCACAATACTGATTATATATTATCATCTGATTTTATACAAGTGGTATTATAAATTAAGAACATAAAGCGTTACGGTTCAGTTTACTTTAAAATTAAAGGTTCGCGTATGAGAGGAACTAAACTGTAACCATAAATCTAATCAGTCAAAAATTTATTGGAATAAAGGAGGATTTGTTATGTCCGTTTCTGTTGCAGTACTCGGTGGAGGCAATGGCGGTCATGCTGCCGCAGCGGATCTGACCTACCGCGGATTTGAAGTTCATATGTACGAAGATGCACGTTTTGCATCTAATATGCAGAAAGTATTTGATACACACCAAATTACTATGGCTGGTGCAGCTGGTAATGCAGAAGTTACTCTAGCAATGGTAACATCGGATTTAAAACAAGCTATAGAGGGAGTGAAATATATCTTTTTAGCTGTTCCTGCTTTTGCACATGGTGTCTATGCAGAAAAGTTAGCCGAAGTAGTACATTCTGGTCAGGTTATCACCGTATTACCGGGAGGTTTTGACAGCTTACTTTTCTGGAAAAAATTGAAAGAAAAAGGAGTAAAAGATGTGGTAGTAGCAGAAACTAATACCTTACCTTATGCTACACGTCTGCGCGCCCCCGGCGATACTCTTATTATGAGTTTATTTAATCCATTAAAAATTGGTGTAATGCCTGCTTGTAAAACAGAAGAAACAGTAGCACAGCTAAAACAATTTTATCCTCAATTAGAAGCTGTGGAAAGTGTAATAGCTTGTGGACTATCTGGTTTAAATCCTATCATTCATGTTCCGGGTTGTGTATTAAATGCTGGTCATATTGAACAGGCAAAAGGCGAATTTTATTTCTATACAGAAGGTTTTTCCTCCTGCGTAGCTCGTACTACAGAAGCAGTAGATCAGGAACGTATTTCTCTGTTGAAACATTTTGGATATGCTAATGATATTGTAGCACATGGCATAGGAGGTTCAGTCATTACAGATGATATAGGAGAAGCGATTGCTGGAGATCCGAATTTTGCTAAAATCAAAGGACCTGCTGATCTGAAAAACCGTTATTTTTCTGAAGATATCCCTTATGGTATTGCGCCTTGGGCTAAATTAGCACATGCTATGGGCATTGTAACCCCTCTAATGGATGGCTTGATCTACTTAGGCAGTGCTCTACTTGGCTTTGATTGTTGGGAAAAAGGTTATTCTCTAGAAGATTTGGGCATTGCTGGTATGAATGTTGAAGAACTAAAAACATATCTGCAGAATGGTTAAATAAAATATAAAAACTCAAAATACGGAAAATTTAGAATATAATTTCAAGAAAGGAACGTGAAATAATGTCATTTCATTCAATTAAACCTGCTGAACTAGATGAAAATCTATTTAACTTAATTAGTAAAGACTGGTTTCTGATGTCTGCTGAAAAAGAAGGGCGTGTCAACCCTATGACAGTAGCTTGGGCTACTATGGGTATTCTGTGGCAAAAACCTGTAGTAATTTGTGCCGTGCGTCCAGAACGTTTTACCCGTGAATTTTTAGATGCATCTAATGTATTCAGCCTTTCTGTTTTTGATAAAAGCTGGAGAAAAATGTTAGGTTATTGTGGTACAGTATCTGGTCGTGATGAAGATAAAGTAGAAAAATCCGGTCTGACTGTGGTACATCAAGACGGTGTACCTTACTTTGAAGAAAATCGTATGGCTTTTTTGTGCCGCAAACTATGTGTTACCCCACTGACTGAACAAGATTTTCTCGGAGATACCGCTTTTACAGGAAAATGGTATGGTGGTGAAAACAACGCAGATGGCACTGGTGGCGGCTATCATTTACTTTATATAGCTGAGATCACCAATATTTTAGTGAAAGATTAACCAACTAACCTTTAAAATTTTAAAAAATAATAGTTTAGATCTCAAAAAGCTATTACGACATCACTTTATCTAAAGGTTCGCAGAGGCAAGGAATGTTCCAACGAAGCCGCGCTTTCGCTCCGTTCCAGACGTAACGGACACTAAATTCG
>CANRVK010000344.1 GCA_947643285.1 uncultured Eubacteriaceae bacterium | reverse complement strand
CGTAACCGCACCGCTCATTAAGTGCCGACGTCTTCCAAGGGGCTTCTTTTGGAATTAGATACTTTCCTACGCTAGTCCATACCATAAGCAAGTTTGCAAATCATAATAACCATTTTTGCAATAAATTCTAGTAATTGTTTTTCCATTTACAAAATTTAAGATTCTATTAAAGTATATTAATACTATAGAAATAATTTCTAAAATTTGAGCATTTAGCGTACATAGAATGGTCAACAAATTAGCGAAGGCAAGGAAATATTCCATAAGAAGCCCCTTGGAAGACGCCTGCCCGTTAATGAGCAAACCTGCAAGAAGCAGGATTTGCGAATTTAGTGTCCGCTACGTCTGGAACGGAGCGGGAGCGCGGCTTCGCTGGAATACTTCCTTGCCGCAGCGTCCCTTTCGTCAAAATGTTCTCTTTACTCTCTTATTATTTATCAACTACTTATCGTCTAAAAGCAATAAATTTCCATACCTATTAGAATTTATAAAAAAAGCTGCTCTGAATAAAATATTATTCAAAACAGCCTTTCTTATTATATTCTCTCTTAACCGATAAGTTTCTGTAAAACTAATGCTTTTTCAATGCTTCCCTCAATTTTTAATTTTCCTGTTAAATACGCTGTCTTTGGATTTTGTTTTCCTTTGGCAATGTTTAAAAGCACTTGCGCTGTCATAGTGAAAATAACATCTCGATCATAGTATTCATAAGGTTCTATAAATAATTTCCCCTCAGAAATTTCTGCATAAAAAATGCCTTCTCCCTCTCCTTCAATATTAAATTGAAATGCAATATGCTCTTTTATCTCACTCACATCTGCTTTCTGAAAAAGTGTTTTTACTTCTTGAAATAGTTCTTCATATGTCATAGATTTTTCCTCCTAAACCCTGTTTTATTGTTCTCGACTGTTAGTCGAATAATTCTATTTTGATCATATCATTTTTTTGACCAATAGTCAAGTTTTTTTTCTTATTATTATCTAGTCAAATTTTCTTTTCTGTGTTACAATTGTGTCAATAAAAGAACTTCTTTCATAAAGTAAAACTAAAAGTCAGATTAATCAAAAAATATATAAAAATATTCCCGATTATTTATAATCGTATACATTTCATTACATTTTAAGAAGGAGCTAAAAAATCATTATGAAGCATAATACCAAACGTGACTTAATATTAGATGCCATGGAAAATTTATTGATAGAAAATAGCGCACAATCTATCTCTGTCAGTGATATCGCGAAAAAAGCTGGCATTGGCAAAGGCAGTATTTATTATTATTTTCAATCAAAAAATGATATTTTAGAAGCGATGATGGAGCGTTCTTATTCTATCGTTATTGAAAAATGTAAAGAACAATTAGAAGTAAAGACTATGGATGCTTTTAAAAAAATGGCAGTGATTTTTCAGACTTGCCGAGAATCTTCTTTAGAGTTAAAAAAACAAGAAAATAATAATTTTTTTGAAATTCAACAGAGTGCATTATTACATCAGAAATATATCAGCATTATGGTCAAAAATTTAAAACCAATCTTAGCCGAAAATATTAGACAAGGAATAAAAGAAGGAAGTATTATTTGTGATTTTCCCGATGAAACTGCAGAAATTGTCCTTATTATTTTAACTATAAAGCTCGATAGCCATTTTTCCTTAACCAATTCTTCTGATATTCAAAAAACTTTAGATACCTTAACCTTTATGCTAGAAACAAGTATGCATATTGAAAGGGGAAAATTAAATTTTTTGCAATATGAAAAATAAAGAGTTGTTCATTCAGCGCATATTTATTACGCTGCTTCACAACTCTATACATTTTATAAAATTCAGGCTAAAAAAACACCTCCATTTTCAGATTAAGTGATAAATTAGCCTTATTTTTATTTCTTAAAATGTTTTCCTATATATTTTTTTACTCTTTATTTTAATTTCTATCCATAGATATTTGTTTCAATAACGTTACATTTGCATCCATCCTATTGCATTTAAAATAGAACTCACTAATATAAGAATAATTCCTATTGGAGCAATATACTTTATCATAATTGTAAATAAATTTTGTGATTTAAATGGAGAAGAAATTTTTACTTCTTCTATTAATATAGAAGGTTTTATCACAAATCCTACAAATACGCAAGTACATAGTGCTACTATTGGCATCAATACACTATTACTGATGAAATCCCAGAAATCTAAAATGGAAAAGCCTAATGGTTTTATATCACTCCATATGCCAAATCCTAAAGAAGAAGGAATTCCTACAATAATAGCAAATATTAAAATCACAATACAAGTTGTCTGACGTTTCCATTTTAATTTATCTTGTAATATAGATACTATAGTTTCCATCAAGGAAATAGAAGAAGTCAATGCTGCGAATAAAATTAAAATAAAAAATAATAATCCGATGACATTTCCAAGTTTCATATTTCCAAAAACTTTTGGCAGAGTAATAAACATCAATTCTGGACCTTTTGTTAAAATCGTTTCATCTCCTCCTGAAAACGAGAATACGGCTGGAATTATCATAAGACCAGCAATAAACGCAATCCCTGTATCAAAAATTTCTATTTGTCTGACAGACGATTCTAAATTATCTTCCTTTTTCATATAAGAACCATAGGTTATCATAATTCCCATCGCAAGCGACATCGAATAAAATAATTGTCCTAAAGCTGCTAATACAGTAAGAGGAGAAAATTTAGAAAAATCTGGTTTTAAATAATAAACTACTCCTTCCATAGCTCCATCTATTGTAATACCATATATAGCTATTGCAATAGACAACACTAAAAGAACCGGCATCATAATACGACTCACTTTTTCTATTCCCTTTTCCACACCGAATAATACAATAACCGCTGTAACCGCAATAAAAATACTGAGCCATAGAATAGGTTCTCCTAGTTTTGAAATAAATTCTGTGAAAAAAGTATCTGATACAGCATTATTTCCCTGTCCAGTTAAATATACACTGAAATATTTTAAAACCCATCCTCCGATTACACAATAATAAGGAAAAATAATAATAGGAACAATAGAGGTCAAATACCCTAACCATGTATATTTTTTATTTAATGCTTGAAATGCTTCAATCGCGCTTAAACCTGTCTTTCTTCCAAGTGCTATTTCTGCTAACATAATAGTGAATCCAAAACTTATCGCTAATATAACATAAACTAATAAAAATATTCCTCCGCCATATTTCGCAGCTAGATAGGGAAAACGCCAAATATTTCCCAATCCAACCGCAGACCCCGCAGCCGCCAACACAAAACCCAATTTGTTAGAAAAGTTACTTCTTTCCTTATTCATAAGTTCTCCTTTCATGTCTTCTTATTTTTTATTATTTTTATCTAATTATATATAAATTTATCTTATAAAGTAAGAAAATGAAATCTGAAGACACAAAAGATGTCCTTTATCATCTATAATAAAACCTTACTTTAAACACAAACTCCTTCGCCAAAATAGTCAAATCGGATATTCGCAATCCGCTTCGCTACTTGCTCATAACCTCATAGC
>CANRVK010000343.1 GCA_947643285.1 uncultured Eubacteriaceae bacterium | reverse complement strand
AACGGAACTGCTTATTAAGTACCAACGTCTTCCAAGGGGCTTCTTATGGAATACTGCCTTGCCTCCGCTGCTTTGTTGACTGTTCTACTTTTTAAAAAGCGAATGTTACGATAACTTATGAAATCGAAATGAGGAGATATGTAGAAAGAAGTTTCGGAAAGTTCCATATTTCTATAGGATTTAGAGTTTCACAATTATTTATATCTACATAACTGTTAAAAGGAGATGATCAATATAAATATTTTTGAAATCAAGAAATGGGAATGGGATAACTATATGCAAAGAGTTATGGGAAATGTTAATTTAAAGGAAATTTCAATGCAGCAAAAAAATAAAATAGAATTTATATTTTCTAACTCATTTAATGGAAACGATTGTAATCGTATATTAGTTAGTAATATTCTAAAATTAGATATAGATTATGAAAATTTTATGAACGAAGGATTTCCATATTTTATACTTGACATATATATATGCTCTTTAAGTGATGAGGAGATAAAAAGTGGTCTTTCCTATTATAGATATGGTTTTCCAAGTATATGGAATAACTTAGACTTAAAGGAAAATATTTATTTATTGACTATGAGTGGAAGTGATATATCCATAGAAATTTTATGTGAAAAATATGAAATTACAAAGATAAATAGTTGATTATATTTAGCGAATAAGAAAAATGAATGAGATTTAGATATTATAGAAATACATTTTAACTAAATATTTTACATACACTCGTGACTTTAGTCATGAGAAGATTCGGATATCAAGGAAAGGAAAGAAAAAATGACAATAGCGAATTATTTATATGCTCTTATTGATAGCGACGAATATGATAATAATAAATGGCAGAACTGGGCAGAAAACTTGTTAGAAAATGCGGAGTATAATTCCCAGACAGAATGGATATTTCATCTTACGTTTTGTAGTAAGAAGGAAAACGTATGGGAGATATTATTCTCAAAAATGTTGGATGAATGGTATGAGCAATATAATGAGTATACGCTGACAGAAATAATTCATGGATATTATTATCTTCAATATCAAGAAAATAAGATAAGTTTATATGATTTATTATGTAAATCATGTGATGTGTCTGTACTGTATGAAGATTACTTTGAAGACTCTATAAAGAGAGCGTTTCTCTATGATTTATCCTGTCAGATAGATAAAAATCCTGATATCATCAAGGATAAAGAATTTCAGGAAATAATCCAAAATTTTTATACGCCATTATGTCAGGCGGCTTTAGAACAGAAAAAGCAAGTAGAAACATGTAGTTTAAAAGATTTGATTATGAAAGAGGAAAAAATGGATTTTATATTTGATATAGTAGTATCTGAGGAAAGTATTTATGAGTTGAATATAAAAGAAATCTTAGTGGAATGGAACGGACAAATATTCTCTCAAGATCCAAGAAAGTTTCAATTTCAATCATCTTTATTTTTTCAAGAATGTAAAAACGAAAGCTATTATAAAAAAATTTTAGGAAAAAACCTAAAAGAAAAAGATTTTTTATCTTTCACATTACAAGGAGATAGCTTGAGAAATTTAGAGTTTATGGTAAATCGTAAGGATAATTTGAAAAAAGAAGATTGTGAAATCATAGATTTATTTTATGAATTATATAAAAAATTAGATAGATTTTATATTCTTTTGTTAAGGGACGAAGAATGTATAGATGATATATATCATATTTCAGATGTAGAACAAGCTATCACTATTTTTCTTAAAAGTTTAAGTTGGATTTCACCAAAAGGTATTATTATATCGAAAGGTTGACAAATCTATATACTTATCAAGAAAGTAACCATAGTTGTGGCGTTAGACTTTGGTACGAAAACATAAAAAATCCTGATAATAAAAGTGAATCGTAAATTACCAGATATAGTTGATAGAGGGTAGGGATACTTGAGTGAGAGTGTCCCTATTTTTTATATAGAACATTCCATAGTAGGATAATCCTATGTTTTGCCGAAAAATCTTGTAATGATAAAATTCTTTGAGAATTTGAAAACTTTTTCCAGCGTCATGACAACATATATATGCAAGGGCAAATCTTTGCAAGTTGACTTGAAAGAAGAAGGAGGATGGCTGCTATGAATAATGACGAATTCGAGCGGTTTGTCCTGAAGTTTGGAAAGGATATTCTGCGGTTTTGCCGAATGACAGCCAAAGATGCGGAAAATGGGGACGAACTGTATCAGGACACTATGCTCAAACTGCTAGAGAAAAAGAAGAAACTAGACTCTACACAGAATACAAAGAGTTATGCTTTATCCACTTCCATTTATCTCTGGAAGAATAAGAAGAAAAAATATGAAAACAGAATGAGGCTAGTTCCAATTGACAGTATGGATGAGATGTTCGATGAGGGATATGAAGTTTCCGATCATGACAATGAGGTTTCACCAGAACATATTATACTACAAAAAAATGAGGTAGACATGATTCAGAAATTGGTTGCATCCCTGCCTGAGAAGTATAGAATACCAATCTATTTGTACTATTCGGCGGATATGCAGATAAGTGAGGTATCTAAGATTCTCGGACTGCCGGAAGGAACTATTAAAAGCCGCATGAGGAAGGCAAAGAAGCAGTTAAAGGAAAAATTGGAGGCGATAGGATATGACAGATGAAAAATTGGATCAAATCTTAAAGCAAGCCCTTGCTCCTGAGATTGATGACAGAGAAATTCGGGTACATGAAAGGAGAAAGGAAAACATGAGAAAATATGGTATAATAGGAAAAGCCGCAGCAGCGGCAGTTGCAGTAGCTGTTATTGGAATAGGCGTATTGGGATATGTAAATCCGGCACTTGCGTCAAAGATCCCACTAATTGGAAAAATCTTTGAAAAAGTTGAGAATGATGTCACATATTCCGGTGATTACGCGAATAAGGAAACTGTCCTGACAAAGGAGGATCATGCAGGAAATTTGGATACATCGGATTATTCCGTATCTGATAAAGGAATAACACTGACTGCATCGGAAATCTACTGTGATGGATATTCCATATTCTTTACGGTAAATATTGAAGCAAAAGAGGCGGATTTTACTCATATCCCAGAACATTATACAGGTATGAGTGCTGCTGATAACCGGACAGCCGCAGGATTTTATATAGGCGGAACATGGAATATTGATGGAAACTCACCCGAGCGGCTCGAAAATACATTTGAGGGAAAGGTGATTGACAGTCATACATTTGTAGGTATGTTGAAAGTGAATCTGACAGAGAAAGCGGTAGGCAGCGGCAGGCTTAACTTAAATATAAACGGTCTTGGCTATGATGATGACAGGATACTTGACAGCGAAGAAATATCTGCATCCCATTGGACGGAAGGCAACTGGAATCTTGTTCTTCCGTTTGAGGTAAATGAAACAGATGTAAAAACGATTGAAGTAGGTGAGAAAAAGGGGAACATTACGCTTGAAAATGTAGTGGTATCTCCATATCAAGTAATTGTCCATGCGACAACACCGGGAGAGCAAAGAGAACTGACAGACGACAGGAGAGAAAAGCTGCTTTCAAAAGATCCTAATA
>CANRVK010000342.1 GCA_947643285.1 uncultured Eubacteriaceae bacterium | reverse complement strand
CGGTTACGCGCCGAGAATTTAGTGTCCGTTACGTCTGGAACGGAGCGGGAGCGCGGCTTCGTTGGAATTAGATACTTTCTGAAGCGAATCTTTGTTTCAAGTGTTCTCCCAATTTTTTTATATGATAAAGCAATTTTTACTATATTCTATTGTGTAGAGCTATAGTAGGGGTGTTTTTATTATGGCTCAATACGCCCTAAAAGATTTTTTTTCGATAGGAAAAATAATAATATACAATAAAGAATTAGGACTAATCCACATTTCATTGCTAATAAAAAAAGTGGGTTCAAAAAAGAAAGAGGGATATAAGTGAGTAAAAAATGAGTGATAATGGCAGCAGAAGCTAAACAAAAAATAGGTTTTATAATCCATTCTATGGCAGAAAGAGAAATAGAAACATAATGTTTCATGCTCCATATATGCATCATAGCAATGATTAATTGGCTGGCTAGAATACCCCATAAATATCCTATGATTCCTACTTTAGGAACTAAAAAAATAATAAAAAGGATACGAATCATTAAAGAAATTATATTATGAAAAAAGACAATACCTGTCTTTTCTAAACCATTTAAAATACTTCCTATGGTAGTGCTTAAATATAAGAAAGGGCAAAGCCATGATAATATAGTGATAAAGTTCCCTGCAGCTTTATTATTGAAAATTAAAGTTCCCATTTCATCTCCATATAGTAAGAAAATTCCTGTACATAAAATACCGATAAATAAACTAGATTTTATTCCAGAATCAACTGCCATATTAATTTGTTTTTGATTATTTCCAGATTGCGCTTTTGCGACGGCAGGCAAAAGCATAACGGAAATAGAATTGGTCAGCGCAGAAGGAAATAAAATAAAATGCATTGCCATACCAGTGAGAACACCGTAGATTTCTAAAGCTTCTGTATTAGTCAACCCGAACATTCTGAGTCTGGTAGGAATCAGGACAGCCTCTGTACTTTGTAATAAATTTATCATAAAACGATTGAGTGAAAGAGGAATTGCTAAAGCTAAAATTTTTTTCATCTGTTTTTGATAGGAAGGAGTTTCACTGAGTGAGCGAGCGATACTTGATTTATGTAAGCTCAAAGCGGCTGCACAGTAGAGTACGGAAGCAGCTTCTCCTATTAATAGTCCATATACTGCTAAAATTGGAGTGAGAGGGATTCCTTTTTTTAGCGCTATGATAGCGAAGCAATAAACACAAGCAACACGAGTGATCTGTTCTGCAAGCTGAGAGAAAGCGGGAACAGAAGGTTTTTGCAGACCATAATAGTAGCCATGAATACTGGTATGAATAGCACTAATAGGGAGAGAAACTGCCATAATTTTCAATAAGGGAATACATCTATCTTCCTGAAGAAACATAGTGGCAATCGGTTCTGCAAAGGAATAGACGATAATAGCCATAACAGTAGAAAAGGAAAGGGACAAAAAAAGTCCAGCATAGAGGGTAGTTTTAGCTCCCTTTTCTGAATTATGAGAGAGTTCAGAAGCGACATATCGAGAGATAGCCGTTTGAATGGAAGCACTAGAGAGAGCATTACAAAGTCCATATACAGGAAAAATAAGCTGATAAATTCCCATTCCTTCTGCACCAATTGTATTGGAGAGGAATATTCTATAGAAGAAGCCTAATATGCGACTGATAAATCCAGCAGCGGTTAAAATAAGAGTACCATGTATCAAAACATGCATACTTGATTTTTTTTTATTTTGCATAAAATTCCTCCATTATTCCTGCGCTGCTTTTTAAGCGCATCTCAAATTTACTAGGAAAGTGTTCTCAATAGACAGATAGCAAAATTGTCATTTAGGGTGGATATTTGAGAACTTGAATGGTATGAGTGAGTAGGTCAGTGGGTTGGATTACGAATACGAAACAGCGATTGTGGAAGCGCAAAGCATAAAGCAATCGACTTTCATTTCTGATAATATTTGTGTATTCAGACAGGTTCGTTTAAAATGAAAAATAGTTTGATAAAAAACAATTCTTTCATAAAAAATCCTAGAAAGCTAATTATTACAATATATGATGGATAGGTGAAAACTCATTCATAAAATCCAAAGGTAGATTCGTATAATAGAAGAAAGAAAAATATGGAAGATATTATGAGAGAAAGGATTGACATAAGAAAGGACAAATGATATGATAAGAATAAATCCTAGTAATATACTAGGAAATAGGAAAAAGATTTTTCCAAAATAATTTACAGTTATAAAAAGAATAATAATAGAAAGGACACTACAGGGATTTTCCTTGTAGAGGATGGTTCATATATGGAAAAAGTAATATATCTAGATCACGCAGCGACTACGCCTACTAGAAAAGAAGTGGCAGATGCTATGTATCCTTATTTTACAGATAAATTTGGGAATCCTTCTTCTATTTATGGAATCGCTGCACAAAATAAAAATATTATCAATCAGGTGAGAGAAACTATAGCGAAAACATTAAATGCGAAATCAGAAGAAGTTTATTTTACTGCAGGAGGAACGGAGTCGGATAATTGGGCTATAAAAGCGACTGCTGAGGCTTATAAGCAAAAGGGGAATCATATTATCACTACAAAAATAGAGCATCATGCGGTATTGCATACTTGTCAATATTTAGAAAAGAATGGATTTGAAATAACATATTTAGATGTGGATGAAAGTGGAAAGATAAAGTTAGAACAATTACAAAAAGCGATTCGTCCCACTACTATTTTAATTTCTATTATGTTTGCTAATAATGAGATCGGTACGATTGAGCCAATAAAAGAGATTGGAAAGATAGCAAAAACACATGGTATTTTATTTCATACAGATGCGGTACAGGCATATGGACAAGTGCCGATTGACGTAGAAGAATATCAGATAGATATGTTAAGTGCCAGTGGTCATAAATTAAATGGTCCAAAGGGGATTGGATTTTTATATATCCGAAGAGGTTTAAAATTAAGTTCTTTTATTCATGGTGGTGCTCAGGAGAGAAGAAGAAGAGCAGGAACAGAAAATGTTCCGGGTATTGTAGGACTTGGAAAAGCGGTAGAAATGGCATTTGCAGATATGAAAGAGAGAGCAGAAAGAGAAACAAAGCTGAGGGATTATTTAATGAATAGAATTATGGCAGAAATTCCTTATGTTCGGGTGAATGGAGATAGAGTGAATAGACTTCCTAATAATGTGAATATGAGTTTTCAGTTTATAGAAGGAGAGTCGCTGTTAATTATGCTGGATATGAAGGGAATTTGTGCTTCTAGTGGATCAGCATGTACTTCTGGTTCTTTAGATCCTTCTCATGTATTGTTGGCGATTGGGCTGCCTCATGAAATCGCGCATGGATCTTTGAGAATGACATTAGGATTTGAAAATACAAAAGAAGAGATAGATTTTACGATTGATGCGATAAAAGAGATTGTAGAGAAGTTAAGAAATATGTCACCTCTTTATGAGGATTTTATAAAGGAAAAGAAAAGATAGTTAGTATTTATATAAAATTGTTTGGGGGACATAGGATCAAAGGGGGCGCTTATGGCAAGAACCTATTCCAACGAAGCCGCGCTTTCGCTCCGTTCCAGACGTAGCGGTACTAAATTC
>CANRVK010000341.1 GCA_947643285.1 uncultured Eubacteriaceae bacterium | reverse complement strand
ATTTAGTGTCCGCTACGTCTGGAACGGAGCGAAAGCGCGGCTTCGTTGGAACATTTCTTTCCTATGCGAACCTTTCTTTTTTAACTTTCCTTTTCTTTTAATAATTCATTCCATTTCTCTTTTTTTAATTTCATATGTTTCCAGATAACAAATATAGAAACTCCTACCACTAATAGAATCGATAACACTTGAGAAACCGCAATATCTCCCACCTTCAACTGATCTGTCCGAAGTCCTTCTATCCAACTCCTTCCTATTCCATACAAAATCAAATAAAAGCAGAACACCTCTCCATTAAATTTTTTATGCTTTTTAAATAATATCAAAAAAATAAGTACTCCTATATTCCAAAGAGATTCATATAAAAAAGTAGGATGCACTTGAATATAATCCACCCCATTGATTGTCTGAATATGCTGTGCGATGTCATCTGTAATATATGCACTATAAACTTCTGACATCTTTAACTGCATCGCTAACAACCCATCTGTATATCCTCCAAATGCCTCTCGATTTACAAAATTCCCCCATCTTCCAATAATTTGTCCTAATACTAATCCCAGACCTCCTGTATCTAACATAAGACCAATAGAAAGCTTCTTTTTCTTAGCAAAAACAATTAAAGTAATAACTGCCGCTATAATTCCTCCATAAATGGCCATTCCGCCTGCCCTTAAATTGAATATCTGCAATAAATCATTTTTATAACTATCCCATGCGAAAATTACATAATAAATCCTCGCTCCGATAATAGAAAAAATAACCGCATATAATGCGAAATCATAATAATCCTCTACATTTTGTCCTGTAACTTTCGCTTCTCTAACTGCCATAAAAATCCCTGCAAAAATTCCGATTCCAATCAATAACCCATAATAAGCCACAGGAAATCCGAATATAGAAAAGGATTTATCGAGATGTTCTATGGTAATTCCCAAATGTGGAAAAGCGATACTATACTGATATATCATTCTCTTTCCTCACTTTCTAATCATATTCTCTTTATTCTATTTTGACAAATTTTCTTATATTTATTACTTTTATAATATTCCTTTGTACTTTAAACAAATATACAAAATTATAAGAAAATTCTTTCACATAATATAACATTATTACACCTTAATTTCAAGCAAAACTATTATTTTTTCCACGGGATTTTCATAGACAATTTTCTTAAAATATGATACACTAAAAAAAGTTTAACGCGGCAGCAAAGAAAACAAAACCATTTGTTCTTTGACCGCAAATGAATTGAAAGAAAGAAATGAGGTTTAAACAAAACTATGAAACTAGGCATTATAGGATTACCCAATGTAGGAAAAAGTACACTATTTAATTCTTTAACAAAGGCTGGCGCTGAATCTGCGAACTATCCTTTTTGCACTATCGACCCTAATGTTGGAGTAGTCGCTGTTCCTGATGCCAGACTTTCTTTACTCGCTCAACTCTATGATTCCGAAAAAATCACTCCTGCTGTGATTGAATTTGTCGATATCGCTGGACTCGTAAAAGGGGCTTCTAAAGGAGAAGGCTTAGGAAATCAATTTTTATCTAATATTCGAGAAGTAGATGCTATTGTTCATGTCATACGCTGTTTTGAAGATTCTAATATCATTCATGTAGACGGAACGATTGACCCTCTGCGCGACATCGAAACCATTAATTTAGAATTAATCTTTTCTGATATCGAGATTTTAGAGCGCAGAATCGCCAAAACTTCTAAGGGAGCAAAAAACGACAAAACACTCGCTAAAGAATTAGATTTATTAAATCGTATCAAAGCACATTTAGAAGAAGGAAAATTAGCGAAAAGCTTTTTAACCGAAGACGAAGAAGAAATCGCTTGGCGCTCTTCTTATCACCTGCTCACAGACAAACCTGTTATTTTCGCAGCAAATGTCAAAGAAGAAGACTTAAAAGAAGATGGTGCGTCTAACCCATATGTCCAAAAAGTAAAAGAATTTTCCGCAAAAGAAAAGAGTGAAGTCTTTGTAATCTGTGCTCAAATAGAACAGGAAATCGCAGAATTAGACGAAGAAGAAAAAGCTATGTTTTTAGAAGATTTAGGGCTAACTGAATCTGGACTGGACAAATTAATCGCTGCCAGCTATCGCCTATTAGGTTTAATCAGCTATCTGACATCTGGAAAACAAGAAACAAGAGCATGGACAATCAAAGAAGGCACAAAAGCTCCTCAAGCCGCTGGAAAAATACACAGCGACTTTGAACGCGGTTTTATCCGTGCAGAAGTTGTCTATTATCAAGACCTTTTAGATTGTGGTTCTTATAGCGCCGCAAAAGAAAAAGGCTTAGTGAGATTAGAGGGAAAAGAGTATATCGTAAAAGACGGAGATGTTATCCTATTCCGTTTTAACGTCTAACTACTCTTAAAAGTTGTCAATATCATAGAAAACTCATATAATGATTTCGTCCATAAGTTTGTTCTTCTTTGGTATTTTTGGTTTGACGATTAAATTATACCAGAGAGTTAGGCTTATGGACATTTATTTTTCATCGAACTCACGGTCAAATCGGATATTCGCAATCCGCTTCGCTACTTGCTCATAACCTCATAGCTGCTATCGCAGCTTTTCCGTGGGAGTCTGCACTCCCACGGAAACAAGGAAGTCCCAACCCACCGCTTTCGCCTTGGTGGCTTAGAAGCGGGGGACTTCCTTGATGAGGTTAAAATAAATATAAATTTTCTATGAAATTCCCAAAAATCTCAATCTTAATAAATTTACGTTGCTTTTTTATAATAGGGGAGAGGGGGGGATCAGGTATTTAGATATATTTGATTTTAAGTTACGGTAAATATTCTATTAGTATATCTAGATTTGAAGATAAAAGATAAATGGATCTAGAATATAAATTCTAAATCTGCTTTATCTAAAGTCTGAGGCAGTCATGTTAATGGCTGCCTGATAAGTAAGAAATATATTATTATTTCCATCTCATAAAGTATGAATTTAGTATTCATTAGGATTTTATAAAATGCTTTCGGTAGTACAATCCATTTATATTTATAGATCATAGACGGCTACAATTTCATCTGCACAAATTTCCCCATTTTCTACAAAACCATAATCACGGTATATCTTTCTTGCACGTTCATTTTCTTTCTCATAGGAAAGCCATATTTTTTTAGCTGGTCCTGCTGGAAATGTACGTATGTATTCCATTATTTTATCTAATATAGGCTTTGCATATCCTTTTCCCTGATATTTTTTATCGATCATAAGACGCCACATAATGTAATTTCCATCGGCAACTTTGGGTTCATCTGGATCAGAGATAGTGCCATAACCAACCATAACAAAGCCAATCAAAGTATCTTCATCACACACACCAAATGGTTTAACAAAAATTCCTTCATTTAATAAAGAAAAAGCTTCTGCTAGACTAAATACATTTGACAGTAAAAAACTTTTTTGGTCGTCAAATACTTCTAAGTCACAAATATCTTCCATATTTGAGTAAGTTATCTCTAAAAGTCGAATCATGATAGTTTCCTCCTCTTCTAGTAGTATTATATAGGTGATTGCGAAAGTCAAAAGGGACACTCCGGCAAAGAGGTATTCC
>CANRVK010000340.1 GCA_947643285.1 uncultured Eubacteriaceae bacterium | reverse complement strand
TTGCTAATTTAGTGCTCGATCCTTCTGGACCTGAGCGAGAGCGCGGCTTCGTTGGAATAGTCCCTTGCATAAAGCGCCCCCCCTTCTATAATTACATGTAAACCCCCTCTATTTATCTCCCTTAAAAAACTTACAATTCATAGTATCCTTTAATAAATCCGGCAATATTTCTTCTTTACTTCCTTCTTTTTTTATCCTTCCATCTGCGATCACCACAATCTTATCTGCAATATTCAAAATCCTCTCCTGATGAGAAATAATTAAAATAGACCTTTCCTTCGCCTGCTGCATCTTTTCAAACACACGGATTAAATTATTAAAACTCCATAGATCGATCCCTGCTTCTGGTTCATCAAAAAGTGATAATTTCGTATCCCTCGCGATGACGGTTGCGATCTCAATCCTCTTTAACTCTCCGCCAGATAAGCTACTATCCACTTCACGGTTGATATAATCTCTCGCACAAAGCCCTACTTCTGATAAATAATCACAGGCTTCTTTTATCGTAGTTTCCTTTCCTGCTGCTAAGATCAATAAATCCTTTACAGTAATCCCTTTAAATCTCACTGGCTGCTGAAAAGCAAAACTAATCCCTTCTTTTGCTCTTTCTGTGATACTCATCTCTGTAATATCCACACCATCTAATAAGATTCTTCCACTGGTAGGCTTTTCAATTCCTGCAATGACCTTTGCCAATGTAGATTTTCCACCGCCGTTTGGTCCTGTGATCGTAATAAATTTCTTATCTTCTATCACTAAACTCACATCTTTTAATATTTCCTTTTTCTCTTGCTCTCCCTCTACTTCAAAAGATACGTTCTGTAACTCTAGCATTTTTTATCCTCCATGTTTTTTCTATGCTATCATTATAAAATCGCTTTTTTAAAATGTCAACTATTGGCATCTGACTTAAGCATCTGTTCTTTTAGTTCCTTTTTCTTTTTACTCACTAATCCTCCTATACGCCCTGTTTCCTTAGCGGAGAGATTCTTCCATCCCCCTTTTAGCACTTTATCTAAAAGTCCTAATTCTTCTGCTATCTCTAATTTTAAACTATCTTCTGGTGTTAAATTCTCTAAATCTATTTTCTTTTCCTTTTTTGGCATATCAAATACTCCCTTTTACAAAATTTTCTCTTCTCAATCAACAAGACTTTACATATATAATCATAAACTATCTTATAAAAGTCCTATCCCTCTAAGAGAAACGCTTTCGGCGTTCTTGAATAGGAGTATAGCCTTTTTTTCTTAAATTATTCCAAATATAGTTCTTTTTCTAAGCTGAGGGAATAAAGAATCATCTCTTTCACATGTTTTCCTGTCATCTGCATTAATGCTTTTTTATAACAGTTAAATTGTGTCTGATACCGTTTTTTTAATAACTCTTCTCCCTCTTCATTTTTCACATAATCTGTCTTAAAGTCTATCAACACAATCTCCCCTTCTTCCTCAAAATATGCGTCGATAATACCCTGAAGTACAATGAGTTCTTCACTCTCACAGTTCTCATACAATTCTTTTGCAGGAATTCCTACGACAAATTGGCGCTCGCGATACAGCATATGTTCCTTTTGTGCCTCTCTCATACGCTTTGCAAGAGGAGAGCGCAAAAATGCCAATATTTTATAACTATTAATATAAGAAGCCGCTTTTATGGATAATTTCTGCTCTTTTATGAGTTCTTCTTTATAAGATTCTACCTCTTCTTTTTTTGGTTTCTCCCAAAGTGGCAAAAACTGTAATGCTGTATGATAGGCTGTTCCTCTTTCTGCTCCTGTTTCTTCTTTTTGTTCGGAAAGGAAACGTGGAACAATGGGGTCTTGTGTCAAAACGACCTCTCCCATCTCCTCTTCTTCTAACTGCAGTTTTTGGCTCATTCTCTTGACTTCTGATACAGAAGTTTTTCCATGCAAAGCAGCTTCTATTTCATATGGATATTGATAAGAAAATCTTTCTTCTATTTCTTTTTTTATTTCTTCTTGATAAGTGACTTCTGTATTCCAATTTTGAAGAGTTTCTTTTATTCTATTGTCTACATCTTGTCTTATCATTTCATCTCTTACTACAAGCGTCGGATTGCTGACTTCTCTTCGGATAGAACTTTCTTTATAAGCAGAACATACCCAATCAAAGTAGTTATTCGCACTGCAAAGTGCAGAATAGGATAATGTCCCTTCGATCTGCCTTGCCTCTTCCCATTTTTTCATGCCATCATCTGCTTTTCTGACTGTGCCTGTCATAATGAGTTTTTCCTTTGCCCTTGTCATCGCTACATATAAGATTCGGAGTTCTTCTGCTAAATTTTCTAATCGAATACTCTTTTGTAGAATTTTTTTTGTCAATGTGATGGTTTTGATTCTTTTTTCATAATCTACAAAATCTCCGCCAATCCCTAAATCAGGGTGAATGACCACTTTTTCTATTGCATCCTGCTGGTTAAAACGCTTCCCCATGCCTGCCAAAAATACTATCGGAAACTCTAATCCTTTGCTTTTATGAATACTCATGATTCGCACCGTATTTTCATTTTCTCCTATGACAGAAGCTTCTCCAAAATCCACATCATATTTTTCTAACTTTTCGATGTAGCGGATAAAATGAAATAATCCACGGAAACTTGTCTTTTCAAAAGCTACCGCTTTTTCTAACAGCATATCTAAATTCATGCTTCTTTGTTTTCCTGCTGGCATAGCCTTGACAAAATCTCCATATCCTGTACGCTTTAATAAATAATTTAATAGATCATGGATGCTGGTATAAGAAGCCATATCTCTGAGTTCTTCTAGCATCTGGAAAAAAGTATTCAGTTTCTGTTTCAGCGTTTCATTTTCTCCCTCTTGCTGATATGTTATCACAGCATCAAGCATATCTTTCTCTGGACAAAAGGCTTTTAAATATGCCAATTCTTCACTGCTTATTCCACCAATAGCAGAGCGTAAAATTCCAGCTAATGGGATATCCTGTCTGGGATTATCAATGATTTTCAACATATTTAACGCTGTCTGCACTTCTATGGTAGTGAAATATCCTGTCTGGGACTGTGCATAAGCAGGAATATTTTCTTCTAAGAAAACATTTAATATTCCTTCTGTAAATCCACTCAGGGCACGAAGTAAAATAACAATATCCCCATATCGAGCGGTTCGATAGCATTTTCTTTCTTTATCCCATACCGGCAGTCCTGTTCCTTCTTTTGTCAATTCTCGTATTCGCTTTGCGATCACCTTCGCCTCTAATTCAATCGAAGTATAATCTTCTTTATTCTCATCTCCGTCTTCTGTCTGTCTTTCTATCACATATAACTCTGTTTTTCTATCTTGCCCTCCTACCATAGTATCAGGTTCAAAAACTGCTCCCGGATATAGTGCGGCTTCTTTTGTATAGGATATTTTTCCTAAATCCTGTGTCATAATCCGATAGAAAATATCATTAATACTATTGAGCACTTCTTCCCTGCTTCTGAAATTTTTATGCAAGTCAATTCTCTGTTCCTTTTCTCCATCTGTTCGATATTCTTTATACTTTTTCATGAATAATTCTGGTCTGGCAAGCCGAAATTTATAAATACTCTGTTTCACATCTCCTACCATAAAAATGTTGGGATTC
>CANRVK010000339.1 GCA_947643285.1 uncultured Eubacteriaceae bacterium | reverse complement strand
TTGCGGGTTTGCTCATTAAGTGCCAACGTCTTCCAAGGGGCTTCTTTTGGAATAGACCTCCCTCCCTGTGCTAGTCTATGATATAGGGTAGTTTGTGAAGTGTAATGGCAACTGTTATTAAGTTATAATAAGTACTTAACAGCTTAGAAGAATAAAAAAAGTTAGAATTTTCTTTTTTGTGATAGTGTGATCTCTTTTCTGGAAGAGCCAATAAACTAGCTAAGGCAAGGAATGATTCCAAAAGAAGCCCCTTGGAAGACGTTGGTACTTAATAAGCAGTTCCGTTAGGGGCTGCGAATTTAGTACCACTACGTCTGGAACGGAGCGAGAGCGCGGCTTCGTTGGAACATTCCTTACCTTAGCGAACCTTTTAATTTCTATGATTCTATTTTTTAGTTTTTGTATATTAGGAATAAAAAGCTTCTTGTCAGCTTCTTTCGGATTAGATATACTATATTTGAATAAAAATATGGTTTTTTATTTTATAAGAATATATGAGATTTTTGAAAGTTGATGTGAGAAGTTTTTTAGAAGAAATGATGAAGCGATTAAGTTTAGAAAGGAAAGAGAAAGTATATGAGGAAGTATAAAAAAGAGGATTCAGTATCCTATGCGTTGGGAATGACTTTGACTTTTGAATTGATAAAGTATAAGGCATCTTTAGCTAGAAAAATTTATATTAGCTCTAAAATTATCAAAAATGAGGCGTATATAGAATTATTAGAAATATGTAAAAAAAAGCGAATAGAAATGATAGAAAGTGAGAAAGCTTTTCATATATTGTGTCCTAAAGGGAATTGCTTTGTGATAGGAGAGTTTGAGAAATATAATAGTGAGTTGGAAAGACAGAAAAATCATGTTGTGTTGGTTCATCCGTCTGATGCGGGAAATTTGGGAACTATTATAAGAAGTTGTAGAGGATTTGAAGTGAAGGATATTGCAGTTATTTTGCCAGCGGTGGATATTTTTGATCCAAAGACAATACGGGCTTCTATGGGGGCTATTTTTGGTGTGAGAATACAGACTTTTCCTTCTTATCAGGAATATAAAGAGTGTTATTCAGAACGACAGGAATATCCTTTTATGTTGAATGCGAAAAAGGCTTTAAAAGAATTGAATGTTCAAACTCCTTATAGTCTGATTTTTGGAAATGAAGCTACTGGATTGCCAAAGGAATTTGAAGATATTGGTACATCTGTAATAATTAAACATTCTGATGAGATAGATAGCTTAAATCTTCCTATTGCAGTCAGTATTGCATTATATCAGACATCTTTATTTTAAATGATATTTATTTGTATAGAAAGGATTATTTAACTATGGCATTATCTAAGTTACCGCCTATTTCAAAGGTTTATGAGGCTCTTAGTGCAGTTGCGGATGATAGGGTATTTCTTTATGAAACGGAGGCGTATGTTATGTCTTCTGATCATAGTAAGGTTTATACGGTTCGATTTAAGGATATGACGTATTCTTCTAATGACAGGGCGACCAGTTGGCAGCATTATCCGGGTTATCCTATTATCGCTGTTTTAATTTCACAGGATATGTTAGAAGTTGATAGAAAGAAACTCTGCTATTTTAAAAATGTGAATTGGAATCAGTTGAATAAAAAATATAGGAATGATTATCAAAAGGCGATAGAAGAATATTTGAGAAGTATAAAGGAACAAGGAGTCGATATAGAAGAATTAAAAATTTTTGTACAGAATATTTTATCTAAATTGGGTGAACAAAATTTTATTATAAAGGGTAATTCCCAGAAGTTGTTAAAACCAGAAGATATTAATAGATAAGATAGTATTTTCTTTTTTAGTCTATATATGGAAATTTAGATAAATTCTTTTTTTATAGCACAAATATCTTGATTTATGTAGGCGTTACAGTTATAATAATTATATATAAATGGGTAAATTATGATTACATTGGAGTGATTCTGGCGTATACTTTAAAATTTAGGTATATCATAATCAAAGATATTTTAGACATACTAATTATGATTTATTATTTTCTACAAGTTATAATAGTTTTTTGTATGATATCCGATATATAAAATGCATTTTCGCTTTATGAAAAGATGTAGAAATATATTGACAATTACAAAAATACTTTTATAATAAATAATCAGAGAAAAGTAAAAAGGAAAGAAGAAAAATGACAAGAAGAAAACCAATTGAAATATCAACATCAGAAAGAATAGTAATGGATATTGTTATTAAACATCCAGAAGGTCTTTCCTTTCAAGAAATTGTAACTCTTTTACAAGATGAAGGAAAGATATGGCATCCCTCTACAATCGCTACTTTTTTAAAAAGATTAGAGAAAAAAGAATATTTATTTCACACAAAGAAACTAAAGCAAAAATATCGATATTTTTCTAAGTTATCAGAAAGAGATTATTATATTATGAATAACTTAAAGGAAGAGAAACAGAGGATAGCTAAAAATATCAAGGATTTTTCTAATGCTTTTGATCATCAGCAATTTAATTTTAATGAGTTAGAAGAGATTTTAGAATATGTAAAGAAATTGCAAGAGTGTGTGAATAAGAGAGAGCGTTAAAAAGGGAGATGAAAGGCAGAAAACAAGGAATATAGTTTTGGCTTGGTATGTTCATTCACTATGGATAAAATTTTAAAACTAAAATGCAAATTAATAGAAAGAGAAATTATGATATTATTTTTGATGAAATCATAATTTCTTTTTTTATCCAAAAAGTAGCAAGAGTATCCCCATTTCTTTAAGTGGGAGAGTATATCACTTTTTAATGAGGGAAGTGTTTTTGGGGATAGAAGTAAAAGATAAGTTTTTAGTATAAAAGGCTAGTTTTAATACTAATAGTAAAGTATGTATCATATAAATATATAGAAGTATTTTTTTTAGGTGAAGTGATGAAATTTCTTATTTATATATCTGATTTTATAATACCATTGATTATTTTTTATGTGGTAGGTTATGGAATATTAAACAAGAAAAATATTTATGATGATTTTGTACATGGGGCAGCGGATGGGTTAAAGACAGTAGTAGGGATTTTGCCGACGTTAGTGGGGTTGATGGTGGCGGTAGGGATATTGCGGGCATCTGGACTTTTGGAGTTTATTGGAAATATAATTGGGCAGGTGACGGAATATTTTGCATTTCCGGCGCAGTTAGTACCTCTTACTATAGTGAAAATGTTTTCGTCTTCTGCAGCTACGGGGTTAGTATTGGATATTTTTAAAGAGTATGGAACGGATTCTAGAATAGGGTTGATCACTTCTATTATGATGTCTTGTACAGAAACTATTTTTTATACAATTAGTATTTATTATCTGTCAGCAAAAGTGAAAAAAACACGATATACATTAGTGGGGGCGTTAATTACTACATTGATAGGGATTATAGCTAGTGTTATTCTGGCAGGGGTTATGTAATAAGGGATACATAATGTATAACTTTTAGGGAGGAATAAAGTTTTTTATAAGGGTATGTATGGGGGAATTTTAGAATGAAAGGGGCGCTGCGGCAAGGAAGTATTCCAGCGAAGCCGCGCTCTCGCTCCGTGTAAGACTACGTGGTACTAAATTCGCTGTTTCGCTTCCCTAGAAACTGCTTATTAAGTACCAACGTCTT
>CANRVK010000338.1 GCA_947643285.1 uncultured Eubacteriaceae bacterium | reverse complement strand
CAACGTCTTCCAAGGGGCTTCTTATGGAATACTTCCTTGCCTCCGCTAGTTTATTAAATTTTCTAGAAAGTGAAAGAAATTCTTTTTACATTTCGTGCTGATAAATGCCTGTATAGAAAAGTTTTTATCAGAATATTTAAACGTTTTTTGTTTTTGTAAACTGTTTCACGGCAGATATTATTTTATAGTTTAGAGTAGAATAACAACAATCTTACTTTGTAGCTTTGTCTATAAACTAGCACAGGAAGGGGAGGTCTATTCCAAAAGAAGCCCCTTGGAAGACGTTGGCACTTAATGAGCAATTCCGATAGGATTTGCGAATTTAGTGTCCGCTACGTCTGGAACGGAGCGAGAGCGCGGCTTCGTTGGAATAGACCTCCCCTTCCTGTGCGAATCTTTGAGAAAATGAGTAAAGTGTTTCATATGATTTCTTTAAGATCTCATTTATGAGATATATGAACTTCGTAACATGAGAAAAGACTTGGAAAAAACTTGACAAATGGAAAAAAGTTATTTATTATTAAAATAACATTTGAATAAAAATGTCTTCAGGGCAGGGTGAAATTCCCGATTGGCGGTAAAGTCCGCGAGTGTAATACACAGATTTGGTGTGATTCCAAAACCAACAGTGATAGTCTGGATGAAAGAAGATAAAGAGAAATAGAACATAAAAAGGGATTGTTTCATGGAAAATAGAAACAATGTTTTTAGAATTCTATAAAATCTTAACACCTGAAAGGCATTTCGCTTTTTCAGGTGTTAATTATTTTTTAGGAGGAGATTTCTATGAACGAAAAAACCAAAAAAATCACTATAATCGGCATGTTATGTGCGGTTTCTTATCTGGTTATGATGGTGGGAAGAGTTCCCCTTGTACCAGCGGTATCCTTTTTAAAATATGATCCAAAAGATGTGATCATTGTAATCGGAGGCTTTATTTTTGGACCGATGGTTTCTTTTTTGATTTCGCTTATTGTATCTGTGGTGGAGATGTTATCGGTAAGTGAAACGGGAATTATAGGTCTTATTATGAATGTGATTTCGACTTGCAGTTTTGCATGTATTGCAGCTTTTGTCTATAAAAAGAAACATACCATGTCAGGTGCGATTTTAGGATTAGGATTAGGGATTATGTGTATGACAGCGGTGATGCTTTTGTGGAATTATTTTATTACTCCTATTTATATGGGGTATCCGAGAGAAGCAGTAGCAGAGCTATTATTGCCAGCATTTTTGCCTTTTAATTTAATAAAGGGAGGAATTAATTTAGGCATTACTTTATTAGTTTATAAGCCAATAGTGACAGCGCTCAGAAAGGCACATCTTATCCATGAATCGGAAAATACGGATAAAAAAAGTACTTATATAGGAACAATCGTTGTTTCAAGTTTTATTTTGGTGAGTTGTATTTTATTTGTTTTAGTGATGAAGGGCACTATTTGAGGAAAGAGGAACATTTTTTTTCTATTTATGTTATAATAGAGAAGAAAGTTTTTTATGTGATTTGTTTAAAAAATTTTCGGATTGTTCTATAGAAAGGAAGGGAGAAAAATGATTTCTAGAAGTAAAATTAAGGTGAGATATGCAGAAACAGATCAGATGGGAATCGCGCATCATTCTAATTATCCTATCTGGTATGAAGTGGCGAGAACAGATTTAATGAAAAAGATGGGAATGACATATACAGAAATAGAAGAACAGGGGTTGATTGTTCCTCTATTAGAATTACAGAGCAAGTACATTTCAGCCGCTTATTTTGAGGATAATCTCATTGTAGAAGCTTCTTTAAAAAGTGCTACAGCGGTGAAGTTAGAGTTTGAATATGCCATTTTTAGAGAAGGCGACGAAAAGCCTTTAAATGTGGGGCGGACGCTCCACGCACTGGTAGGGAAAGATTTAAGACCAGTAAATGTAAAAAAAGAGTATCCAGAGCTTTACCAGAAATTAATCAGTGCAGTGGAAAATGAAAACCCATTATTAGAAGAGAAAAAAGAAGAGTAAAATTTAGGAATTCATTTGTTCGTGTTCTTTTTTTAATTCTTTATAAAGAGTGATAGAATCCCAAGTTTGATTAGACGGAGTGAGAACTGCTTTTAGATTCACTTTTGGAATCTTATTAGAGCGAAAACGGAGCAGCAATTCGTCTAATTGTTTTTCTGTAAAACCTTTAAAGACTAACATTTCTTCTAAAAAACCTTCTCCTTCATAAGGAGTATCGACAGTTGGAATATCAGAGATACCAGCTAAAAAGCCGATCGGTTTGTTGTAATCTTTTTTTTCTATTGTTTTGATGTGAATTTTTAACTGAATGAAAATAAATTTTATTTTTCGACTTTTTTCTGCGCTTATATTATATAATAAAGCAGTTGCTTGAGTTTGGGACATAAAAACTCCTTTCTATTCCTTATTTTTTCTTTATTATATCTTTTAAAAAGGAGATTAGCAACTGCTTTTTTGGATTTTTAAATTTATGAATTTAACGGCTTTCGATACTTTTTACTATCAGTTCAGAAGAAGTTTCCCAATTTCCAAACATATAGATAGTATACATCATATTTGCTCTTATTTCGATAGAAGAGGAAACTAAAGGTGTGACAGTTCCATATCCGGGCAGGAAGAAGTTGGTTAAAACGACAGGAAGATTATCTAAAATATCAATATTGGAAGTATTACCAGACAGTGTATAAGGGGTTTGTGCGATATAGTATTCATATTTTCCGGGTCTGGCTTGTTTATAAGAGGTTACTTCTTTATAGCGTATATCAGAAAATGCGATTCTTCCATCTGTTAAGACGACATCCATAGCAGGACTGTTATAGATAAGGTTGACAGCGCGCAGACAGCCACGATTTTTCGGGCGGTTTTGACAGAGTTGATCAGAGATTCTCAATATACTCAGTCCATTTGTAGCTCGGATAATAGCAAGGGTGATAGTTTCATTGGTGTTAAATGGAATACGACCTCTAAATAATACGATGCCAGGATTTGCTGCACTGGTGATAGTTACAATATAAAATCCATCTTGGATTTGATAATAATTAGAAACATTAGTAAAAGAAAGGTCTGTTGCAACATTTTTTAATCCAATAGAAACATGAACAGAACCATAGCCAGATGCTGCATGAAGAAAACGAATAGTAGAAAATCCCGCCGAATTATTGTTGGGAGAAGAATGAAAATTTTGTATATTATTTTCAGGTTCTTCCATGATAGGCGGAAGTGGAGTGATAGGAATATTTTCTTCTGGAACAGGTGTGGTGGGAATATTGTTATCAGGTTGAGGATTTCCCACGATAGGTGGAAGTGGAGTGACAGGGATATTTTCTTCTGGAACAGGTATGGCAGGAATATTGTTATCAGGTTGAGGATTTCCCATCATAGGAGGCAGAGGATTGGTAGGGATATCCTGAATCGTGATATTATTTTGTCTATATATTCTGCTTGCATCATACATATCAGATATAAACTCCTTTATTTTAGAAACTGCTTTATTATATTATATGTGAAATATAGGGGTTTGTGATAGGATTTAGAATAGGTGATTGTGAAAGTTAAAAAAGGGGGGGGACACTGCGGCAAGGAAGTATTCCAGCGAAGCCGCGCTTTCGCTCCGTTCCAGACGTAA
>CANRVK010000337.1 GCA_947643285.1 uncultured Eubacteriaceae bacterium | reverse complement strand
GCTTGCCCGTTAATGAGCAAACCCGCAAGAAGCGGGATTTGCGAATTTAGTGTCCGCTACGTCTGGAACGGAGCGAGAGCGCGGCTTCGCTGGAATACTTCCTTGCCGGAGCGTCCCCCTTTCACTTTAAAGCAGATTTTCTCTCCCATAAGTTTTTTGCAAATTATAAAAAACTATGATACAATAAAAATCCATAAATATCAAATAAAAAAAGGTTGGTGATAGATGATGTTTCAATTAGAGAAGTATATAGATGATTTGATTTGTGAATGTAAGAATGTATTTGGAGAAAGATTACTATATGTTGGATTACAGGGAAGTTATCTTAGAAAGGAAGCTCATGAAAATAGTGATATAGATATCATGGTTATCATAGATGATATGACAGTCAATGACTTAAATGATTATCGAAATGTACTTATGCTTATCGGATATTTTGAAAAATCATGTGGTTTTATTTGCGGAAAAGAAGAATTGCAGAATTGGAATCCATTAGAAATATGTCAACTTTTGCATACTACGAAAGATTATTATGGAAAACTGAAAGATTTTGTTCCATCTTATACATACGAAGATGAAAGAAATTATGTGAAGCTGAGTTTAGGAAATCTTTATCATGAACTCTGTCATAGATATATTCATTCCGATAAAAAAAAGAATGAAGATAAGCTGCCAATGACATGTAAATCCATCTTTTTTATTATTCAAAATATACATTATCTAAATACTGGCATTTTTATCACAACAAAACAGGAACTACTTGAATGTGTAAAGGAAGAAGATAAAAGAATTTTAAAAATAGCAGAGTTATTAAAAAATAGTTCAGAATATAATTTTGATGAGGTATTTGCTGATATATTTCAATGGTGTAAGGAAACTTTAATTCATATATGATAATTTTTATAATCTTTTATCAAGATAATGACGGGGACGCTACGGCAAGGAAGTATTCCAGCGAAGCCGCGCTCTCGCTCTGTTCCAGACGTAACGGACACTAAATTCGCTGTTTCGCTTCTTGCGAAACTGCTCATTAACGGGCAGGCGTCTTCCAAGGGGCTTCTTTTGGAATACTTCCTTGCCTCCGCTGATTCATTGGCTGTTCTACTTTTTGAAAAGCGAATGTTACGATAAATTATGAAATCTAAGTAAGGAGATATGTAAAAATAATTCTCGGAAAAGGCAGTATTGATATGGGGTTTGGAGTTTCGTAATTACCGAAAATAGATAGAATAAGAAAGGATAGAAATAATATGAAAACACAAGAAGAATTAAAGGCACAGTTACGGCAAATTGATCGAAAGGGTTATAAGGCATATAAGATATTAGAAGGGGAATATGATTTTGGGACATATCGGCTTTGTATTGATCATGTACAAGGTGATCCATTTGCGACACCTTCACGAGTGCGGATTGTCTATCGAAATCGTGGGAATATTAATCCACAGTATTTTGAAGAAAAACATCGGAAAATAGCAGTGGAAGACTATTTACTGCGGCGGTTGCATCAGAATCTAAAAGGTGATAGGAATAGGAAGCACTTAGATAATGAAGCAGAGTATCGTCAGGCAAAAGGTTCTGGAAAAAGTGGTCTGGTGACAGCATGTCGAACTGGTCAGGAAATATTAGAACGAACGGCGATGAAAATTACAGAGAATATGATTGAAGCGCGTATCGAAGTCGGATTTCCGGCATTTGGAAGAACAATAGCGGCTGAAGAATTGAGTCAGATTTTATTTTTCCAACTGCCAGATTTAGCAGAAAAGACATTTCATATTCAGCCGAAGATGCAGAAAGAACTTGATGAAATAATAAAGCTTGCCGATGACCAGCAATATATCCGTAAGGAATTAGCATGTAGAAATTTAGTAGCTTTTGTGGCAGATGGTTCTGTACTGCCTAGAGAAAGTGGCGTATCACAGCGTCCGATGAAAAATGCAGTTGTATTCAAAAGTCCAGATAGCCTTTCTGTAGTACTAGAACTTCCACATCACAAAAAAATGCGAGGAATGGGGATTCCTGCTGGCATTACGGTGATTGTAGGCGGCGGTTTTCATGGTAAATCGACACTTTTAAAGGCTCTTGAGCGCGGGATATACAATCATATCGCAGGAGATGGACGAGAATTTGTGATAACTGATGAGAGTGCATTTAAATTGCGTGCAGAAGAACAACGCTGTATTCATGAAACAGATATTTCGATGTTTATCAATAATCTCCCAATGCATTCAGATACCACCCGATTTTCTACTGAAAATGCAAGTGGCAGTACCTCACAAGCTGCGAATACAATAGAAGCGTTGGCAGCAGGCAGTAAAGTATTATTGATTGATGAAGATACTTCAGCGACAAATTTTATGATTCGAGATGGGCGCATGGCACAGCTCGTTTCTGACGAAAAAGAACCCATCACCCCATTTATTCGCAAGATTCGCAGCTTATATTGTGATCTAGGTATATCAACTATATTAGTAGCCGGAAGTTCAGGAGATTATCTGTCAGTTGCCGATACCGTTTTACAGATGGATTGTTATGAAACAAAAGATGTGACAGAACACGCAAAGCAGCTTACAATCCCGTTAATAGAAGAAAAGGTGAAAAAAACAACATGGTTAAAATGGTCAGTTCGTACAAAGAAAATTGAAAAAGTGCGAGTACATGGTTGTGACAGCTTGCTTCTGGATAAAAATGAAATCGATCTGCGCTATCTGGAACAGATTGTTGACGAGAGCCAAATCGCAGCACTTGCCTATATGATGCAATATATTTTAGGACAACTTGCAGATGGAAAAAAGACAGCCTTATGTCTCGCAGAAGAAGCAGCACATAAGTTAGAAACGGAGGGGATTCTGTCTATGACCCCAAAAAACTATGGAGCAGGTGCGGCATCTGCTGTGCGAAAACAAGAAATACTGGCGTGTTTAACAAGATATCGCTTATAATACTATTTGTATCATTTTTTTCAGTTAATAAGTGAGGTAAAAAAATATAATCAAATATCTTACTATTTAACCTTCTTTTTTTGTGGAAAGAACATTTTTGCTCAAAGAGTCGCTACGGCAAGGAAGTATTCCATCGAAGCCGTGCTCTCGCTCCGTTCCAGACGTAATGGTACTAAATTCTCGGCGCGTCACCGCACCGCTCATTAAGTACCAACGTCTTCCAAGGGGCTTTTTATGGAATACTTCCTTGCCTTCGCTAGTTGGTTGGTTATTCTAGGAAAATTGGAAAACGAGATCATATTGTTTGCAGAAAAATGAGATCGATCATTTGAATAGTTTTCAGAAATTATACATTTACAAAAAATAAGGGTGATATCTAAAAACTTATGTGATAAAAATTTTATGAATGACAAAAAGACAAATGCTATTTATTGAGCAGTTGTTAGGGTGCATAATTGAGATTTAAGGAGAAAAAGTTAGTTTAATAAATAGAAAAAGCATTTAAATAAAATGGAGGTAATAGGAGTATGGCTATAAAATATAATCTAACACCAGTAGAAGCTGTAAAGCTATTTGGCTATACAGAACCCATAGCAAAAGAAGAATTAGAATTATTTGAAAAGAATAATCATCTAAAACTTCCTAAATTATTGTTTGATTTTTTAAGCTTAGTAAGAAATGAAGAATTATTATCTACTGCAGATATTTGGG
>CANRVK010000336.1 GCA_947643285.1 uncultured Eubacteriaceae bacterium | reverse complement strand
GAATTTAGTACCACTACGTCTGGAACGGAGCGGGAGCGCGGTTTCGTTGGAATAGCCTTGCCTTAAGCGGAAATCATTCAAATCTATAAAAAAATCTTTATAAAGTTCTTTGAGTTTAAAGGAAAGTATGTTAAACTTATAAATTATAGAGAAAAATTATAGAAAAATGGATTTTGTGCATTTTTCTGTGAATAATAAAAAGGAGTATATAACACATATGAATCAAAATATTGCGATTGATGGACCAGCAGGAGCAGGGAAAAGTACGATAGCAAAATTATTGGCAAAAAAACTGAATTATCTTTATGTAGATACAGGAGCGATGTATAGAGCCATGGCAGTTTATTTTTTACGACAGAATTTAAAAGCGGATATGGAACAGGAGATAAAAGAAGCTTGCCAGCAAGTGGAAGTGGAAATCACGTATAAAGAAGAGGAACAACAGGTTATTCTAAATAAAGAGAATGTCACATGTTTTTTGAGAGAAGAGGAAACTGGAAAAATGGCTTCTGCTATCAGTATTTATCCAGCAGTGAGGGAAAAGTTAGTGGATTTACAAAGAACATTGGCAAAAAAGACAGATGTGATCATGGATGGAAGAGATATCGGAACTTGTGTGCTTCCAGATGCGATGTTAAAAATTTACTTAACTGCACAGGTGGAAGCGAGAGCGAAAAGAAGGTTTTTAGAATTGCAGGAGAAGGGAATAGAATGTGATTTAGAGGAGATAAAAGAAGATATCAAACAGAGAGATTATCAGGATATGAATAGAGAAACTTCTCCATTAAGACAGGCAGAAGATGCGATTTGTATCGATACTTCACAGATGACAATAGAACAGGTGATAGAAACGATTATGAACTTGCATAAGAAAAAAATGGAGGAAAAGAATCTGTGATGGAAGTGAGATTGGCAAAGACAGCAGGGTTTTGCTTTGGAGTGAAAAGAGCGATGGAACAGGTCTATCAAGAGATAGAGGAGGGAGAACATCTTCCTATTTATACATTTGGACCGATTATCCATAATGAAGAAGTGGTGAAAGAGCTGGAGAGAAAAGGAGTAAAGGCGATAGAAACAGAAGAGGAATTGTTTGCTCTCACATCTGGAACAGTGATTATCCGTTCTCATGGGGTGGGAAAGGAGATTTATAAAAGGCTGGAGCAGAAAGGGATAAAGATTTTGGATGCGACGTGTCCTTTTGTGAAGAAAATCCATAAAATTGTGGAAGAACAAGAAAAACAGGGAAGAAGAATTGTTATTATAGGAAATAAGTTGCATCCAGAGGTAGAGGGAATTATTGGCTGGTGTGAAAGGTCTGCTATTTTGATTGCTACAGAACAGGAAGCAGAGAAATTGACGATAAAAGAAGAAAAGCTTTGTATTGTGGCTCAGACGACATTTAATTACAAGAAATTTCAAGATTTAGTTGAAATTATTTCAAAAAAGGGTTATGATATAATTGTTCTAAATACAATCTGTAATGCCACTAAAGAACGGCAGATAGAGGCAAGAGAGATTGCAAAAAGCGTAGAGGTCATGATAGTGATTGGTGGGAAACATAGTTCCAATACGCAGAAATTATTTGAAATTTGCAAGAAAGAATGTGAAAATACTTACTATATACAGACACTTGTTGATTTGGATTTGAGTGCATTAGAATCCATGGGTAGCGTAGGTATTACAGCAGGGGCTTCTACCCCAAATAATATTATTGAGGAGGTTCATACTAATGTCAGAATTAAGTTTTGAACAAATGCTAGAGAAATCAATTAAGACTATAAGAAATGGAGAAATAGTAGAAGGTACAGTTATCAGTGTAAAAGCAGATGAAATTATCTTAAATATAGGATACAAAGCAGATGGTATTGTTACTCGTAATGAATATACTAATACTCCAAATGCGGACTTAACTACCATGGTAAAAGTGGGAGATACCATGCAGGCAAAGGTACTCAAAGTAAATGATGGAGAGGGTCAGGTATTATTGACTTATAAGAGATTAGCGGCTGAAAAGGGAAATAAAAGGTTAGAAGAGGCATATAATAATAAGGAAGTATTAAAAGCTGCGGTGGTTCAGGTAGTAGAGGGTGGATTAAGTGTTGTAGTAGATGAAACGAGAATATTTATTCCAGCAAGTTTAGTATCTGATACTTATGAAAAGAATTTAGAGAAATACGCAGGACAGGAGATTGAATTTGTTATCAGTGAATTCAATCCGAAGAAGAGAAGAATTATCGGTGATCGCAAACAACTTTTAATGGCGAAGAAAGAGCAGATGCAAAAAGAGTTATTTGAAAAGATCAGTGTAGGCATGACAGTAGAAGGAACAGTAAAAAATGTGACAGATTTTGGTGCATTTATTGATTTAGGCGGAGCGGACGGACTGCTTCATATCTCTGAAATGTCATGGGGAAGAGTGGAAAATCCGAAAAAGGTATTTAAGATAGGAGATAATGTAACAGCTTTTATTAAAGATATCAATGGGGATAAAGTGGCGTTGAGTTTAAAATTCCCAGAGAAAAATCCTTGGACAAATGCGGCTGAAAAGTATGCAGTTGGAAATGTGGTAACAGGAAAAGTTGCAAGAATGACAGATTTCGGCGCATTTATAGAATTAGAACCGGGAGTGGATGCTTTATTGCATGTTTCTCAAATTTCAAAAGAACATGTGGAAAAACCTGCTGATGTTTTAAAAATAGGACAAGAGATTACAGCTAAAATTGTGGATTTCAACGAAGAAGAGAAAAAGATCAGTTTGAGTGTAAAAGCATTAGAAAATAATGCAGATGTAAAAGAAGAAACTTTCAAAGAGGAATAAAATATTCTATGGGGGAATAGGTAAACAGATGGATTACGAACAATTTAAAAGTCAAGTCTTTACTCTGACGCAAATAGATTTAAGCTCTTATAAAGAGAAGCAAATGAAAAGAAGAATTGACGCATTAATAACAAAAAATAAATTTAAAGGCTATGATGATTATATCATTGCGATTAAAAAAGAAAAAACTCTTTTAGAAGAGTTTGTAAACTATTTGACTATTAATGTGTCAGAATTTTACAGAAATCCGGAACAATGGAAGGTATTAGAAACCGATATTCTGCCAGAGCTTTTAAAACGTGGGAAAAACTTGAAAGTATGGAGTGCTGCCTGTTCCACAGGAGATGAACCTTATACTCTAGTGATGTTATTAAGTAAGTTTATACCTATGTCTAATATTTCAATTTTAGCTACTGATTTAGACAAACAAGTGATTGAAAAGGCGAAGTTAGGTGTATATTCTTCTAAAAGTTTAGTAGGCTTGCCCAAAGAGTATAAAGATAAGTTTTTCAAAGCAGTAGGAGATAATGCTTATCAGATTGATAATAGTGTAAAGAAATGTGTGCAGTTTAAACAGCATAATCTCTTAAAAGATACCTATCCAACCGGATATGATTTAATATTATGCAGAAATGTATTAATTTATTTTACAGAGGAAGCAAAAGAAGAAGTCTATCGCAAGTTTAATACTTCTCTTAGGGTAGGCGGAGTTTTATTTGTAGGCAGTACAGAACAGATTATTAAGTATAAAGAATTAAATTATGAATCGCATAAGTCATTTTTCTATATGAAATTATAGGAAAATATTTTCTATGAATAAAAAAAGTGTTATA
>CANRVK010000335.1 GCA_947643285.1 uncultured Eubacteriaceae bacterium | reverse complement strand
AATTTAGTGTCCGCTACGTCTGGAACGGAGCGGGAGCGCGGCTTCGTTGGAATAGTTCCTAGTCGGAAGCGGACTTAGAATTGAAATTTTGTTTCTCTGTAAACAGACAGACTTAAATAGTAACAAAAATTATAGAAGAAATTGATAAAACTATTGTTTCCTATTTTGAAATATGATAATATCTATTTATTAAAGGTTGTTATACGATATAATCGTAAGGAGGAAAGAAATGAGTGTACAATTACTTGACAAAACCAGAAAAATAAATAAACTGCTTCATAATAATAATTCACATAAGGTTGTATTTAATGACATCTGTAAAGTGTTAAGTGAGATTTTAGAATCGAATATTCTTGTTATCAGCAAAAAGGGAAAAGTATTAGGAAGCAGTGTCTGGCCAGGTGTAGAGGAAATAACGGAATTGATTAATGGCTCGATTGGCGGGCATATTGATGCGATGTTGAATGAAAGGTTATTGAGCGTTTTATCCACAAAGGAAAATGTGAATCTGGCTACTTTGGGATTTGCAGAGGAGAATGTGCGTAAATATCAGGCGATTATAACACCTATTGATATTTCAGGGGAAAGATTAGGTACATTATTTATTTATAAATGCGATAGTCAATATCTGATCGATGACATTATCTTGAGTGAGTATGGAACAACCGTAGTAGGGCTGGAAATGATGCGTTCTGTGAATGAAGAAAATGCGGAAGAAACGAGAAAGGTTCAAATTGTGAAATCTGCGATCAGCACTTTATCTTTTTCGGAGTTAGAAGCGATCTCTCATATTTTTGAAGAGCTAGAGGGGAATGAGGGAATCTTAGTTGCGAGCAAAATTGCGGATAGAGTGGGAATCACAAGATCTGTGATTGTAAATGCTCTGCGTAAATTTGAAAGCGCTGGTGTAATCGAGTCTAGATCTTCAGGGATGAAAGGTACATATATTAAAGTCTTGAATGATGTAGTATTTGATGAATTAAAGAAAATAAAACAGCAATGAAGAAAGATGGATGACAAAAGGGTTTATGGAATGCCATGAATCCTTTATCCTTTTCCTTAGTTTGTATGATTTTTATATGCTGTACTATCCTATTCTGTGATATTAGTACTAAAAAGCATGAAATACAGTGAAAATATAGGTCTATAGTTCTAAAATTGCTCTAATTGTTTTTAAAAATAATGAAAAAATTGCTTGTATTTTTTTGATTATTCTTTATAATAGAAAGTAATAATGTATAAATATGGTGACAAAATAGATTTAAAATATAGAAATAAGGAGGAAAAACGATGATTAATGCAGGAATTTATAATTATGTGAATATTTTAAATAAAGCATTAGACGCCAGTTGGGCAAGGCAAACAGTGTTAGCAAATAATATCTCTAATCAGACTACCCCGGGATTTAAAAGAAAGGATGTGAGTTTTGAAGGATATTTAGAATCCGCTTTGCAAGGAATAGGCTCTATCGATGAGAAGATAGATAAGCTGGATTTGAACAAAATTAATTATACTACATATACTGATTTAAGCAATTATTCCTACCGTTTGGACGGAAATAATGTGGATAGTGCAGTAGAGCAAGCGAATTTAGCTTCTAATCAAATCCGCTATCAGTTATTGACAGCCGCAATGAATAGTGAGTTTAATAGAATAAAAATGGCGATGTCCTAAGGAGGGAAATAAAAATGGCGATGTTTACTTCATTAAATATCAGTGCCACTGGTATGACAGCACAGCAGCTACGTATGGATATTTTATCTCAGAATATGGCGAATGTGGGTTCTACGAGAACAAATGATGGTACACCTTATCGCAGAAAAAATGTGGTTTTTGAAGAGAAAGATGCGAATCCTTTCAGTAAGATTTTAAATGCAAAAACAGGAAATTTAAATTCTTATATAGGAAATGGGGTGAAGGTAACAAAAATTATAGAGGATACTAAAACTCCAATGACGACTGTATATGACCCTTCTCATCCAGATGCGGATGAAAATGGATATGTCACTTATCCAAATGTGAATCCTATTACAGAAATGACGGACTTAATTGATGCCAGCAGAGCATATGAGGCGAATGTAACAGCATTTAATGCGGCAAAAGCTATGGCTTTAAAGGCATTAGAAATTGGAAAATAGAGATAGAAGATAGAGTAGGGAGGAAGAAATATGTCAGCTTATGTACAGTCTATTAATAGTATAGCAGCACAAAGATTAGCGGAAAGTTTGAATAAAACCGCGGAAAAAAATGATAATTCCTTTTCCGCGGTTTTTCAGTCAGCCTTGAATTTGTTAGAAGAAACAAATAACTTGCAGCATAATGCTGAGGCTCAGGAATTAAATTTAACATTAAATTATTTAGAGAATCCTCATGACGTTACGGATGCGCTTACAAAGGCAGAGATGGCAATTCAATATACCGTGCAAATTAAGAACAAGGCTCTGGAAGCCTATAAAGAAATTATGAATATCCAGATTTAGAGAATACATAATTTAAAAGCCTTAAAAAAGGGAGAAAGTATAAATGCCTGATAAGTTAAATGAAATTAAGGATAAGACTCTTGGATATTGGAATAAGTTCGATAAAAAGCAGAAAAAAATTATCATCAGCGTGTTTGCGGTAGTAGTGATTGCTTTGGGTGTTTTGGGTTGGGCAGTTTCTAGACCTAGCTATGAAACTCTAATAAAGTGTACGTCAGCAAGTGATGCGGCGGAAGTGAAGAAGTTATTAGATAGTGAATCAAAAAATTATGAACTGTCAGAAGATGGATTGACTTTCACTGTAAATAAAAAAGATTATGCGACTCTCACGTTATTATTAGCAGAAAATAATGTGCCAAAAACCGGATATGGCTATGAAGATATATTAGCTGGCAACAGCGGGCTTTTACCACCAAGTGAGTCCCAAATGAAATTACAAGAAAAAATAGCAAAACAGAATAAAATTGAAGAAGTATTAACAGCGAATAAGTATGTAAAAAGTGCAATTGTAGAATTAAATATGCCAAATAATACATATTCCATTTTAAATAAAGATGAGGAAACAAGCGTTGGTGTGACAGTAGAAACAACAGAAGATATTCCTCCTGAAGCAGGAGAAACCTTAGCAAAACAAGTTGCTTATATGGTGGGGAATAAAACTACGGATAATATCATTATTGTGGACTCTTTTACCAATGTGTTGTTTGCTGGAAGTAAAGATAATAATTCCAGTATTTCTACCAATGTAAATAGTCAACTAACAATAAAGCAACAACTAGAAGGTAGTATGAACACAAAGATACGGTCACTGATTTTGACAATGGATCGCTGGGATGATGTGGCAGTTGCGGTGAATTTAGATGCGAGCTTTGATGAGAGTAATAAAACAGTGATCACTTATAATATACCAGATGACAGAGAAGAAGGATTTCGTGGAGAATATTATCTCAGCACTTCTGAAAACACATCAGGAAGTGGAGGAACTCCGGGAGTAGCGAGCAATAACACAGATGAAGATACGGATTATCAGATGGAAGGTGGTCCTAATAACAGTAAGACTTCAACAGAACAGATTAATTATCTGGTAAACCAGACGATAGAGGAAACAAAAGGGGCTACAGGAGTGGTGCATTTGGAAAATTCCAGTATCACAGTGGCTCTGACAAAATATA
>CANRVK010000334.1 GCA_947643285.1 uncultured Eubacteriaceae bacterium | reverse complement strand
ACCGCTACGTCTGGAACGGAGCGGGAGCGCGGCTTCGTTGGAATACTTCCTTCCCGTAGCGAACCCTCCATCTTTCAAATACCCCATCTATAACAAATCTCACTTTCTGGGCAAAAAATAATATTGCTAATATCACTCATATCTTGTATACTAACTCTGTAGAAAAATGAACTTAAAGTTTATCTCCTCTACTTATATCTATATATAAATTCATACTAACATAAAACTATCAAACATATACAGAAAACAGAAATGAGGGCAATTATGATTAAAATCGCTATCTGTGATGATGAACCTAAATTCGTTGGGACAGTCCAAACTTATTTAGAAACTATTGCAGAGGACTATCATTATGAAATGGACATTCAAACTTACTTTTCAGGGGAAACGCTTATAAACGATTATCAGACAGGGGAAAAATTTGACTTGATATACTTAGATATCGAAATGCAAAAAATGGACGGAATTGAAACGGCAAAATGGATTCGCAATAATGATTATTATGTATTGATTGTTTATATTTCCAGCCATGATGAATATTTACGTCAGCTTTTTGAAGCAGAACCTTTTCGGTTTATCCAAAAGCCAGTAAACTTTGATTCCTTTCTTTCTGTTTTTTCACAAGCTCAAAAACGCATTTCACAACAGCAAAATAATTTTTATTATTTTAAATTTGGAAAAAATATCATAAAAGTCCTCTGCCGGGATATTCTATATTTTGAGAGCGCAGGAAGAAAAGTGATTGTGCATACACTTCATAAAGAATATGCTTATTATGATAAACTCAATAATATCGAAGAACAACTAAAAGATTCGCGTTTTATCCGTATTCATAAAGCATACCTTGTAAATATAGACAATATTGAAGCATTCCAATATGAACGTGTCGCATTAACAGACGGCACAATTTTAAATATCAGTGAAAAAAACCGCCCCTATATTCGCAATGAATTTTGGAAATACTTTAAGGGAGGGAAATGAAAATGTCTTCTTCTAAATATTTACTTTTCTTTATTATCAATTTCTCTCACTTATTTTTGGGATACCGCTATTTCTCTATCTTTTTAAAATATAGTGTGAAAAGAAGATATTTATTTATTTTCGCATGGGGAATCCTATTAGTTCTTTTGAACATACTATCCTATTATGTGATATTCGGTTCTGATCCTCTTCAAATTTTCTGTTCTTTTATCATCGGCTCTATTTTATCCGCCAGCACGGTTATCTTTCATTTTTATGACAGAAAACAAGCAGAAACAGAATCAAAACTCAAAGAACTATTCTTTCAGCAACAGCTTCAATATTATGAAAAGCAATATCAAGAGATATTTAAGCAGCAAAACGAAACTCGAATTATGCGCCATGAATTAAAAAATAATTTTATTTTACTAGAGGCACTCGCTGATAAAGGAGATATACAAGGTATTCAAGAATCGATTCAACAAATGTATCATTTAAAAGAAAACCATATCCTCGCTCACACTGGAAATATGGTAGTAGATGCAGTTTTAAATTACAAAATCTCCAGCGCCTCTCCCGATAATATTAAATTTGAGTTAGATCTAAATATTCCCACTAAATTAGATATCAATGATGTCCGATTCTGTGGTGTTTTAGGAAACGCAATAGAAAATGCGATGGAAGCTTGTCTGCATGTACCAATCGCGCAAAGAACTATCACCGTTTTTATGCAAGTACAGAAAAAAAATCTTTTTGTTGAAATCAGTAACCCCTATGATGGAACTATTTTAACAGACTCCAAAGGAAAGCTTTTATCCCGCAAAAAAAATAGAATGAATCATGGTCTTGGCATCTCTGTAATGGAAGAATTATTGGGAAACAATATGGGTTCTTTGGAAACTGTTTGGGATAATAACTTTTTTTATTTAAGAATTTTATTTTATTTAGTTATTTAATTCCCTTTTATCAAATATTCAACAAAAAACTTGTTTTTTTTATCGTTAATTATTACAAAAATATCCCTCATTTATGACAATCTCATACATTCGGTTAAAATTGTGCTATACTGAACTTGTAAATCATAAATGTTATAACAAATAAAGGAGGGGTTATTATGCTAGATACATCAAATGCAACAGTTATTATGATTATATGGTTAGTTGCTTTTATCGTCTTAATTGCTATTGAGGCTCTAACCCTTAATTTAACAACTGTCTGGTTCGCTATAGGAGCTGCAGCCGCTTACTTATGCACATTAGCAGGCTTTAGTTTTCCAGTGCAATTTGTCACATTTGTTATTATCTCTTTAATCTTGCTTTTCTTCACAAAACCAATAGCACAACGCTATGTGAATAAACATTTTATTAAAACAAATGTAGATAGCCTAGTAGGGCAAATAGCCAAAACTACAACTCGAATTAATAATTGTGAAGGATTTGGAACAGCTATCTTAAACGGTATGGAATGGAGTGCTATTTCTGAAGATGATAATGTGATCATTGAAGCTGGAACAAATGTAATTGTCAAAGGCGTCAGTGGTGTTAAATTAATCGTTTCTGAAATGCAGTATCAAGAAAAATTTAATTAAAGGAAGGGGACTTCATTATGTTAACAGCAGCATTAGGAATTGGCTCATTAGCCGCAATCTTTTTTATTATACTCATATTACTTTTATTAGCTTCCTGTATTAAAATCGTACCTCAAGCATGTGCTTATGTTGTAGAGCGTTTAGGAGGCTACCAAGGAACTTGGTCTGTAGGTATTCATGTGAAAGTACCATTTATCGACCATATAGCTAAAAAAGTTATTTTAAAAGAACAGGTAGTTGATTTCGCACCCCAGCCTGTAATCACAAAAGATAATGTCACCATGAGAATTGACACAGTTGTATTCTATCAAATCACCGACCCAAAACTCTTCGCCTATGGAGTAGATAATCCTATTATGGCAATCGAAAACTTAACCGCTACCACTTTAAGAAATATCATCGGTGACTTAGAATTAGACCAAACTCTCACTTCCAGAGAAATTATTAACACAAAAATGCGCGCTTCCTTAGATGTCGCAACTGACCCTTGGGGAATTAAAATTAACCGTGTGGAATTAAAAAATATCATTCCTCCCGCTGCTATTCAGGATGCCATGGAAAAACAAATGAAAGCAGAACGTGAAAAACGTGAAGCCATCTTAAAAGCAGATGGTGAAAAACAATCCACTATTTTAGTTGCAGAAGGTAAAAAAGCATCTGCTATCCTAGATGCGGAAGCAGAAAAAGAAGCTGCTATCCTGCGAGCAGAAGCGAAAAAAGAAGCTACTATCCGTGAAGCAGAAGGTCAGGCAGAAGCTATCCGTACCGTACAACAAGCTACTGCTGATGGTATTCGTTTCTTAAAAGAAGCAGCTCCAAACGATGCTGTTATCCAGTTAAAGAGCCTAGACGCTTTTGCCAAAGCTGCTGATGGCAAAGCTACTAAAATCATCATTCCTTCTGAAATACAAGGAATGGCAGGATTGGTAAAATCCATCGCAGAAGTAGGAAAATCTGAATAATCTAATTATTAACAACTAACATAAAAAAGAGGATATCGCAAAATCATCTCAATCCGATAGATAATAAAGCGATATCCTCTTCTTTTGTTCACCATTCAGGCTGCTTTTATGTCAAAGGGGGCGCTCCGGCAAGGAAGTATTCCAACGAAGCCGCGCTCCCGCTCCGTTCCAGACGTAACGG
>CANRVK010000333.1 GCA_947643285.1 uncultured Eubacteriaceae bacterium | reverse complement strand
ACCGCTTTCGCCTTGGCGGCTTAGAAGCGGGGGACTTCCTTGATGAGGTTAAATAGACATAGTATTAGCACCATGTAAGTTAATGCAGATAAGGGAAAGGCAGTAATGTGGCAGTTCGTAATATTAAGCGGATTGCCACATTTTTATGGAAAAATAGGCGGTTATGTGGTAATATAGTAAGCGCAAAATATCCTGACGGAGTGACAAACGCCTGATCTCAGGATTTGTAGTTATATTCTTTGTCTATATGTTATAGGGGAATTTTGTGGATTTCATAAAGATTAAAAAACTGGTGAGCGATACCATAGTATCGCTCACCAGTTTTCTAATATGGAATTTTCATAATAACCTGTGCACCGTTTGTTTTATCAGAATTTTTCAATATAACCTGTCCCTTATGTTGCCTGATAATTTGACCTGTAATATAAAGCCCCATGCCAAAGTGTAAATTGGAAAAATTGGAAGTTCGGCTTTTGTTCCCCATGAAAAATTGTTCCTGTGCATGATGTAGAGCCTCTGGCGTGAAGCCGCTTCCCTCGTCCGATATTGAGATTTGCAGAAAACTGTCTGCCTTTTGCGTTGCCATATAGATTGTTCCATCTGGGGGAGAGTAGTCTAAGGCATTGCTAATCACATTCATAATCGCTCGTTCCAGCAGCAATTTATCCGCTACGAAAGTCCCTAAATTCGGCTCTATTTCCATGTGTAAATAAATTTTTTTGGTAAGGCACAAAGAATTTTACCTGTGCTTCAATCGTTTTCATATAATCAGTTATATCAATTCGTTCTAAGTTAAGCTGATACCCAGCAACAGTTCGGGAAATATCAATCAGCGTCCGAATATAAACTCCTATCTGCTCGGAGCTTTCTATAAGATACCCCATATATAATTGCTGTTCGTCGTTGAGTTCCGTTTCATTTATTAAGTCGATATTTCCTTGAATGACAGTTAAAGGCGTTTTCAAATCGTGAGCAAGTGCCGCTATCTGCTCTCTTTGTAATTGCTCTGATTTCCATTGCTTTTCCAAAGATGATTTCAAATTATTTTTCATATTGGAAAAAGAACAAAGAACATCTTCAAATTCCCTAATTTTTGAATGTCCCACTTCAAAATCAAGATTTTGTCCCGCAACCTGTTCTGTCGCTTCAAAAAGCGGGGATAGCTGTGTCCGCATATTTTTTGAAAACCTTGTTGTTAATATCACACATACCGCAATACAGTTTGCTGCTATGAGAATATATAGCAGCATTTCCGGAGGGGGAAAATGCTTATTAAGGTTTGTATCTATTTTTCCAGATATGGTATAATCCATAGCCTGGTCTAAATCGTCGCCCTCTAAGGATGTTTTTACCACTTGATAATTCGAGAGCGCGTCTTCGCCTAAATAGTCCCCTGCCTTAAGTGCCCCCTTTGAAACTCATTCATAAACCCTAAAATATTTTTCAGAAAAAAGTCTATCGCTGTAACTTAGTTGTAAATAAAAAGAAATTATGATATGATATTCGTATAAATGTTCGATAAAAATTAAAAAAGCAAAAAACGAATATTCATTTTGAAAAAAGAGAGGAAAGAAAAAATGATTTCTTATATAACGGGAGCTTTAGCAGAAATAGAAGAGGATATGGTAGTAATAGAGAGCAATGGAATCGGATATGGTATCTATGTTCCTATCTCTATTATGCCATATCTTCCAGCACTGGGAGAGAACATAAAGTTATATACTTATCTCTATGTAAGAGAAGATGCGTTTGCACTTTATGGTTTTAAAGAAAAAGAAGATTTAAAAATATTTCGTTTATTATTAGGAGTGAGCGGAATAGGACCAAAAGGAGCATTGGGGATTTTATCAGCGATTACCCCTGATGAATTGCGTTTTGCTATTTTGGCAGAAGATGTTAAAACTATTTCAAAAGCTCCCGGAATAGGGTTAAAGACAGCGAAGAAAATGATTTTGGAATTAAAGGATAAAATGGATTTAAAAGAAGACTTTGTTTTAGATCAAGGCGATAAGATAGAGAATAGAACAGAGAGGATAAATCAGCATGATAAGAAAAATGAAGCAGTGATGGCGCTCACTGCACTTGGATATTCCGGCTCAGATGCGCTCAAAGCAGTGAAAAAGGTGGATATGACAGAAGATATGACAGTAGAACAATTATTAAAGAAAGCTTTAAAAAATTTTGGATAGAAAGTTTTAAATAGAATAGAGGTGAAAAAATGGAAAAAAGAATCATCACGACAGAGTTGACAGAAGAAGATGCTGGAATAGAAAATAACCTAAGACCAAAGCTTTTAAAGGATTATATTGGACAGGAAAAAGCAAAGGAAAATTTAAAGATTTATATTGAAGCAGCGAAGAGCAGAAGAGAGGCATTAGATCATGTGTTATTTTATGGACCTCCCGGACTCGGAAAGACTACATTATCGGGTATTATTGCAAATGAAATGGGAGTGAACTTGAAAATTACTTCTGGTCCGGCAATTGAAAAGCCGGGAGAAATGGCAGCGATTTTAAATAATTTACAGGAAAATGATGTTTTGTTTGTAGATGAAATTCACCGTTTAAACAGACAGGTGGAAGAGGTTCTGTATCCTGCAATGGAAGATTTTGCGATTGATATCATGATAGGAAAGGGAGCGGCGGCTCGTTCTATCAGGCTGGATTTGCCTAAATTTACGCTAGTAGGAGCGACGACAAGGGCAGGGTTATTGTCTGCACCTTTAAGAGATAGATTCGGGGTAGTGCATCGTCTGGAATTTTATACAGTAGAAGAATTAAAAACGATTATTTTACGTTCCGCTAAAGTGCTTCAAGTGGATATAGAAGAGCAAGGAGCTTTAGAGATGGCAAAAAGGAGCAGAGGAACACCTAGATTGGCGAATCGGCTGTTAAGACGTGTCAGAGATTTCGCACAAGTGAAATATGATGGCGTGATAACAAAAGAAGTGGCGATTTTTGCTTTGGATTTATTGGAAGTGGATAAATTAGGTTTGGATAACAGTGACAGATTAATTTTGACTACTATGATGGAAAAATTTTCCGGTGGGCCAGTCGGTCTGGATACCTTAGCAGCAGCGATTGGAGAGGATTCAGGGACGTTAGAAGAGGTATATGAACCGTATTTGATTAAAAATGGTTTCATACAGAGGACACCTAGAGGCAGGATTGTCACAGAATTTGCTTATCAACATATGGGACTTTCTCATTAATTTTTTAAGAATAGATGAAATTTTAGAGAAAGAGGTTGTATCTTTCTGAAAATTTAGGTATAATAAGTAATAATGACATGAATCGATCAAGGAGTGTAAAAACATGGCTGCAAAGAATAATGTACAAGTAATAATTGATGGTAAAGTATATACCTTAAGTGGATATGAAGATGAAGATTATTTGAATAAAGTAGCCATGTACATAAATAATAAGTTGACGGAACTAAAGGCAACCGATAGTTTCAAACGGCTGAATAAAGAAGTTCAAAATACTCTTGTCTATTTAAATATTGCAGATGACTATTATAAGATAAAAAAACAAGCAGATTTGTTGGAAATAGAAACAGAAGATAAAAGTAAAGAAATCTATGAAATCAAACGTGAAATGATAGCGTTACAGATGAAATTAGAAGAGGCGGAAAAACAGATTGAGGAATTAACAGCAAAAGTCAGTGTACAAGAAAAGGATATCATAAAGTTAGAAACAGAGATTTCTACCTCTACTTCATTGGGAATGAAAAGAATACAGACCAAAACAG
>CANRVK010000332.1 GCA_947643285.1 uncultured Eubacteriaceae bacterium | reverse complement strand
GGAACGGAGCGAGAGCGCGGCTTCGTTGGAATACTTCCTTGCCGTAGCGTCCCCTCTTTCACCTCCATCTCAAACCCCTTCCGCCCGATAAACCATTCTATCCTCTTTTATCGTCGCTAAAATCCGTATCTCTCTTAACTCCTCCTTCTCCACTTCTAAAGGATTTCTATCTAATATAACAAAATCAGCTACCTTCCCCTCTTTTATACTGCCTTTTTTATCCTCTTCTCTATATTGATAAGCAGCCATACTGGTTATCGCTTTTAATGCTTCTAATGTACTTATCCTCTCCGCATGTCCCATATCTTTTCCTTCTCTGCTGATTCGATTAACAGCACACCAAATCGTTTCTATCATATTTGGCAATAGAACAGGACTATCTTGATGAAAAGTAAATGGCACACCATATTTCGATGCCGTCTTAGCCGGGCTTATCTTTTTCGCCCTTTCTTCTCCAAAATTTTGTAAATGAATATCTCCCCAATAATAAGTATGAGCAGTGAAAAAAGAAGCCATCATTCCAATCCTTGCCATGCGCTTTAGCTGATCTTCCCTCACCAACTGAGCATGTATCATCACCGGGCGCAAATCTTTTTGTCCCTCTTCTTTTTGTACTTTTTCATAACTATCTATCATCTGTTGCGCAGCCGCATCTCCATTACAATGAATGATAATTTGTTGTTCTTCTCTTATCGCTTTTTTAATAAATCTCTGTACCTCTTCCTCACTATAGATCGGATAGCCACAATAATTCTCTTCCTTTCCCAAATAAGGTTTTGACATCCATGCTGTTCTTCCCTGTGGAGATCCATCTAAAAATAATTTATATCCGCCTATTTTCAGATGATTATGATAAACTTGATGATATTCTCTATTTTCAAAGAACAATTCTTCCTTTTCCCGTATATCCACATAAGCTACAATATCTGCCATCATTTCTTTTGAATCTGCCATATCTTTTAATAAATCCCATTCATTTTGTTTCGCCAGACCTTCCTGAATGGTGGTGATTCCATTCTCAAAATAAATATTCTGCGCCATTTTTAACTGGCAAATAATTTCCTCTTTTCCCGGTCTGTCCACTTTATCAGAAGCTATCATCATCGCCTTTTCTTCTAAATATCCATCTGGCTCTGTACTATTTTCCATTCTTTTTATCAGTCCACCTTCTGGATTCTCAGTTTCACTATTTATACCCACCTTTGATAAAGCATAGCTGTTTAATACTCCCATATGTCCAGATTTATGCATAATTAAAACCGGAAATTCTTCTGTGATGCTGTCGAGAAAAAATTTATTTGGATGCTTTTTCTCCTGAAGAAAATTGTGATCATAACCAAATCCCATCACCCATTCCCCTTTTTTTGGCTTTTTGACAGAAAGATATTTTTCTATTTTTTCTCTTATTTGTTCAAAACTTACCGTTCCCTCTAAATTCACTAATCCTAATGTCTGTGCCATAGATGTGATATGACTATGCCCATCTATAAAAGCAGGAAGCATGGTTTTTCCTTCCAAAGAGATCACATTATCCCCTTCTTGTTTTTGTGATAATATCTCTTGTTTTGTTCCCACTTTTTTAATTTTCCCATTTTCTGTCAGAACTGCTTCTACATAAAGCGGTAATTCCATAGTCAGAATATCGCCTCCATAATAAATTGTTCTCATCTATTCACCCTCAACTTTCCTTTCTCAAATTCCCTCTCTTTATTCTGGATATTCTGTTCTTTCTTTTGTAGGATGAGCCACCACTTCATCCATAAACTTTTTCGCATAATACTTTGCCATAGATAAATTACAGTCTAAATAATTGCCGCAATCTCTCGGAGAATATCCGGGCACATTTCCTTCATATTCTAAAATATAATTTAACATTCTTTTTAATAAATCCATAATATCCATAGGTTTGAAATCACCATGCAAAATTAAATAACAACCTGTGCGGCATCCCATCGGTCCAAAATAAATCACTTTTTCTCCCCATTCTTCATCATTTCTTAAAAATGTCGCACCTAGATGTTCTAATGCATGAACTGCAGCCGTATCCATAACAGGTTCTACATTAGGTCTGGTAATACGCAAATCAAAAGTTGTGAGCACATCTTCCTTTAAATAATCTTTTCTTGATACATAAACTCCTGTTAAAAGATCTAAGTGATTTACTGTAAAACTTGCAATTTTGTTCATTTTCCTACCTCCTGATTGTTTTTATGACTCTATATGTATAGTATCTTAAAGCAAATATAAATTCAAGTATTTTTCTATTGCATATCCTTAAAATTTACTATATAATTTGAACCGTATCTATCATAGTTATTATGCACCAAAATTCTAAAAAAAACTTTTATTTTTTGTAAAAAATCTATAAAATCAATCAATTACAAAGGAGATTGTTATGAATATTTTATTTTTTTTAACGCCCAAAAGTGATGTTGTTTATATTTATTCTGATGATACTTTAAAACAAACATTAGAAAAAATGGAGTACTATCGTTATTCTGCACTTCCTATTTTAACAAAAAATGGACATTATTTAGGAACGATTACAGAAGGAGATTTACTCTGGTATCTATCTAACCTGAAAAAAACTTTTGATTGGAAAATGGCAGAAGAAATTCCTATAACAGAAGTTTCTAGATTAAAAGATAATTCTCCTGTATCTGTACAATGTAATATGGAAGACTTGATGTCAAAAGCATTGAATCAAAATTTTGTTCCTGTTATTGATGATAATAAAATATTTATTGGAATCATAACTAGAAAAGACATCATTCAATATCTATATAAAAAAATAGAAAATTTAAAAAAAGAAAAATAATTTGCCGATAAACCGTGTTTCTAAGTTTTTCCACCTGACATATTTTTATTTCCTCTTTGGAATGTCACATATGCTTTTCTCTCTCATATTATGTATTGTAAACAAAATTTGAAAGGGGAATTTAAGTTGGAAAACTATAATTATCAACAACAATTTCGTAGAAACCGCTCTTTGTATCCTTCTGTTGATATGAATCGCGCCAGCACTATGCAGCCAAGACCTAACTATCAACATGCGAATGTACCATCAGCTGGAAATCGGAATGTATATAGAAAACCTGATACTGCTACTGCAAATACCGCACCTGCTGCGCCTGCTGAATGTGCAGAAAATCCTTCCTGCTCCTATCAAGGTGTAGATAGACTGCCTCTCGCTATGGCTTATGTTCCTTGGCAGCAGTGGAAAGATGTTTATCCGCCTGATAAAGCTTTAAGGATTGGTACTATTTTTCCAGAACTCAATCTTCCATTATTAGAAAGGAGTTGTGGCAAATGAATGAATCAAAAGATTTAATGAATGCTATTTATGAAACTGGATTTGTCATTGATGATGTTCTTTTATATTTAGACACTCACCCCTGTGATAAAAAGGCTTTAGAATATTATGAAAGCTATCGGAAATTATATTTAAAACTAACAAAAGAATATGCTGAAAAGTTTGGTCCTCTTAATAAAACTCAAATTAATTCATCTAATTACTGGACTTGGGTGAAAAATCCTTGGCCTTGGGAAAAGGAGGCGTGTTAGTTTATGTGGAATTATGAAAAAAGATTACAATATCCTGTAAAAATCAAAAATCCTGACCCTAAAATGGCAATGGTAATTATCAGCCAATTCGGTGGTCCTGATGGAGAACTCGCCGCTTCTATGAGATATTTATCACAGCGTTATGTCATGCCTTATCGTGAAGTAGCAGGTTTATTGACGGATATCGGTAC
>CANRVK010000331.1 GCA_947643285.1 uncultured Eubacteriaceae bacterium | reverse complement strand
TAGAGAAGGAGTTATTAGAGGCGAATGGAGTGATCGAACAGAAGGAAAATTATATCGGGGAACAGAGGGAGAAGATTTTGGAGGTGGAGAAGGAGTTACGAGAGGCGAATGGGGTGATCGAGCAGAAGGAGGATTATATTGGGGAACAGAGAGAGAAGATTTTGGAGGTGGAGAAGGAGTTACAAGAGGCGAATGGAGTGATAGAACAGAAAGAAAATTATATCGGGGAGCAGAGGGAGAAGATTTTGGAGGTGGAGAAGGAGTTACGAGAGGCGAATGGAGTGATCGAGCAGAAGGAAAATTATATTGAGGAGCAGAGGGAGAAGATTTTAGAGGTGGAGAAGGAGTTACGAGAGGCGAATGGAATGATCGAACAGAAGGAAAATTATATTGAGGAGCAGAGGGAGAAGATTTTAGAAGTGGAGAAAGAGTTACAGGAAGAAAAGGAATTAGAAGAGAAACAAGAAAAAGAATATAAACAAAAAGAAGTGGATTTTTCATCTCTTGTGAAAGGGTTAGAAACAGAATTAGAGGAAACAAAGAAAAGTTTTCATAATAGTATGGTACAACAGGAGAAGTTAAAACGAGAGAAAAAACATTTTGTAAATGCTGTGATATTTTTAGGATTAGCACTCTTTATTTTAATTATTATATTTTTTATAAGAGGGAATAATTCAAATAACAGTTCTGTTTCAGCAAGGGAAGGGCTTGCGCTGACAAAGGCAGATGGGAATGAGATTTCTGTAGATCATTTTGATGTTATGAGTGACTGGACAGAAATAGGTATGAATAGTACAGAGGTGTTAAAAGGTTCTTATGATATAGAAACCTTATCAGATGGAAGTAAATTCGCTTGGGTAGAGGCAAATTCTTCTATAGAATTAAAAAATATTCCAGATGCTACTCAAATAGAGATTAAGGGCTTTATGCCCTTAGATATTCATCAAAAAGCAGGAGTAAATACGGTAGAACTTAAAGTGCTTGTAGATGGAAAGGAAGTACAGTCTTTTTCTTATGAAAAAGACTGTGAAGTTATTATTTTGTTGGAAAAGCAGGAGGTATTAAGTGATAAAGAAGAAGAGTATATTACGATAGAGTTTCAAGCCACTTCTTATGTGAATCAATTTGAACGAGGTATTGCAAATGATAATAGAAATTTATCATGGCGTGTAAATAGTATCTATTTAAAATAATGGAGAGAGGAGGGCGTGTATACAAATACACAAGAAAAGATGAAGAAAATACTTGTTTTAAATCCCTATATTCCCACGCTGGGAGGAGGAGAAAAACACATGGGATATCTATGTCAGTTTATTGAGCAATATTATCATTATGACCTTCAATTAGATATTCTTGTACACAATTATAATGAAGAAAATATTTATTCTGAGAGTTATGTGACCATCGAAAAAATAAATCAGCAGTTTGGATTGGAGTTAAAAAAAACTTATATCAGAAAAGAAAATTTTGATGGTATGCCTCCTAAAATGAAGATGGACGAGTATATCAGCCAGATAACCAAAGAATATGATATTTTTATTAATTTTATGATTTTCAGTAGGCATGTGGGGAAAGCAAAAGTGAATATTTATCAATGTATGTTTCCGCCTAAAACTTATATGATGCAGCGGCAAAGAGGATTTCTCCATTATTTATATGCAAAAAAAGCAGATTTTATTTTTTCTCATTCTTATCATTGCTTTATCAGCAATTCGAAATATACCAATCATTGGTTTAGTACCTTTTGGAAGATAAAAAATAAAAATTATGTGATTTATCCTCCGGTATTTGAGGACAGGGAGTTAGTAGGGCGTTATGAAGAGGAGAAGAAAAGAAATATTATCATCAGTGTAGGCAGATTTTTTGTGGCATCTCATAGTAAGAAACAATTAGATATGGTGAAATTCTTTGTGAATCATTATGAAGTATTTCAAACTTATGAATATCATTTAGTAGGAGCGATTTCTAGTTATCCTGAAGATATCGCCTATTTAGATGAGATTAAAAGAATAGCTTCTACTGTGAATAATGTTTTTATACATGAAAATTGTCCTTATCTTGAATTAATAGAGTTATATAAACAGGCGAAAATATTTTGGCATGGGACAGGCTATGGAGTGAATGAAAATGTAGAACCAGAAAAAATGGAGCATTTTGGGATCACAACAGTAGAGGCGATGAGTTTTGGAGCTGTTCCTGTTGTCATCAATAAAGGGGGACAAAAGGAAACAGTGGAAGAAGGAGTAAATGGTTTTCGATGGGATACAGAAGAGGAATGTGTTGAAAAAACGGCTCATTTGATACAAGACGATACACGGAGAAGAAAAATGGCAGGTGTATCGGTGGAGAGGGCGAAAAAATATTCGGTGGAAGCGTTTTATGAAAGAAATAGGCAGGTGTTTCATGAGTTATGTATATGATGTATCTATAATTTTAGTGAATTATAATGGAAAAAAATATTTAGAGGCTTTGTTTGAATCTTTAAGGAGGTTGCGACATGATGATTTCACATTTGAGGTAGTTTTTGAAGATAATGCTTCTTCTGATGATTCTATCGCATTTTTATATGAAAAAGGCTATGACAAGGATTTGAATTTGAATGTGGTGAGAAGTGATGTCAATAGAGGCTTTGCTGGTGGAAACAATTTTGGAATCGAGAATAGTAAGGGGAGATATGTGGTCTGTCTGAATAATGATACAGCGGTGGATATTCTATGGCTTCAGGAGCTATATCATATGATTTCACAGAATCCGGAGTATGGAATGGTGAACTCGAAATTAGTGTTTTTCTATGATTTTATAAAGTTAAAATTTCAAACACAAGACAAGATTTTAATACAAAAACAGATAGAAATAAATGGGACAAGTTATCAATTAGATAATAAATTCTGCAAAAATCTTTTATATAACAAAGAGGATATCACCTGTTTTGGACATACAGAAATTTCTGTTCCATTATTATTTGGAACGAATACGAGAGAAATAAAGATTGATATAAAACAATTCAATGAAAAAACGGATTTTATTATGATTGCGGATAAAACTTATCCTATTAAAAATTCTAATATAATATTAGATTTAACATCTGATCAGATAAAAGGATATCAATATACTTTAATTCAAAATGCTGGTTCAGGTGTGACAGAAAATTATGATGGATTCGATATCGGATTTTGTGAATTAGATGGAGAATTGTATCAAAAACCATATGAAATTAATAATGGATGTGGCGCTTCTATTATGATGAGCAGAGAAGATTTTGATAACTGCGGCGGATATGATGAGAGATTTTTTATGTACTATGAAGATACCGATTTATCCTATCGTATCAAGAAACTTGGAAAAAAGATTATGTTTTGTCCTTCTTCTATTGTACGCCATATACATACAGGAAGCAGTACAGAGTGGTCGCCTTTTTTTGCATATCATGTATACCGCAATAAGTTGGTCTTTGTCTATAAAAATATTTCTAAAAAGAAATTCTGGAAAGATTTTAGAAAACAGCTTTATGAAAGTATTCGATATCGGGATAGAAATAAACTGCGTTCTACTATAGATGCGTGGAAAATTGTTGCTGGTTTTCGGGTGAAGGGAATAAAAAGATAGGGGATTGTTTTATTTACTGGAAAGGGGAGAGGGACGCTACGGGAAGGAAGTATTCCAGCGAAGCCGCGCTTTCGCTCCGTTCCAGACGTAACGGACACTAAATTCGCGGTTTCGCTTCTTGCGAAACTGCTCATTAAGTGCCGACGTCTTCCAAGGGGCTTCTTATGGAATACTTCCTTCCC
>CANRVK010000330.1 GCA_947643285.1 uncultured Eubacteriaceae bacterium | reverse complement strand
CCGAAAGTAAGCGGGACGGCGAATTTTGTTTCCGCGTATTCTTACACGGAGCGAGAGCGCGGCTTCTTTGTAATACCTTTGTCCCTGTGCGACTCCCCTCCCTAAACCCATAGTGAAATAGGAACTATTTTTGAGATATATCAACAAATAAACTTGACATTTTTTGATGAGATTGTTAAAGTATATGGTGTATTTAAAAAGGTATTAGAAGATAAAGGAAGAATAGAGAAAGAGGAGAAGAAAATGGCAAAACGTCTGGGGATCATTGGCGGATTAGGACCGATGGCAACAGCATATTTTATGGAATTGATTATTAAAATGACAGATGCAAAAACAGACCAACAGCATTTAGAAATGATTATTTATAATATGCCCTCTATTCCAGACCGGACAAGTTTTATTTTAGGAAAGAGTGAAGAAAATCCTTGTCCATCTCTCATAGCGATTGGTAAAAAGTTGGAAAGAGAACAGACAGACTATATCGCGATTCCATGTATCACAGCGCATTTCTTTTATTCTGATTTGGAAAAGAATATTTCTGTTCCGATTATACATATTATTAGGGAAACGATATCTGAAATAAAGGAAAAGAAAATAAAAAAAGTGGGAATTATGGCTACAAATGGAACAATAGAGGCAGCTTTATTTCAACAAGAACTGGGAGATAATCAAATTGAATATTGTTTTCCTGATAAAAAAAATCAGGAATATGTGATGGATTTGATTTATCAAAATATAAAATCAGGACAGCCGATAGAATATCATAAATTTGAGAGTGTAACAGAAAATTTAAAAGCTCAGGGAGCGGAAATGATTTTGTTAGGCTGTACAGAATTATCTTTAATAAAAAAAGAGAAGAACATAGGAAAAGAGTTTTTAGATATGCTAGAAGTATTAGCGAAAAGAGCAGTATTATTGTGTCAAGAACGATGAAAGGAGGGAGATTGATGTTTCGGCAAAAGGATAAGTTTCAAAAGAAAAATAAAAGAAAAGAAAAAAGGAAAAAAAAGATATTATATTCTTGTGCTTTAGCAGGGATAGCAGTAGTATGTGTTGGTGCATTTAGTTTAAGTTATGGCTGGATAAAGAACTCTTTAGCAGGAGAAACTACGGCACAAGAAGAGATGAAAGAGAGATTAAAGGCAGCAGGAATAAGGGAGAAACTTATCGTAGAAGCTGGGAGTCAAATGCCAAAAGCTTCAGAATTTTTTGAAAATGGGATAGAAGAAGCAAGTTTTGTAAAAATATTGACAGAAGAGGAATTAAAAGAACTGGGAGAACATGTGGTGATAATTTCTTATAATGGAAAAGAGTATCAAACATGTCTGGAAGTTAGGGATACAAAACCCCCAGAGGCGACAGCGAAAAGAGGGACGTTGCTTCTTTGGGCAGATGAGGTAAAACCAGAAGATTTTATAGAGAGCATGACAGATGCTACGAATATTTCTGTTTCGTTTGGAAAAATAGATCTCAATCAGATAGAAAAAGAGCAGGAAGTAGAAATCATTTTGGAAGATGAGGCGAAAAATAGAACACAGCTTACTGCATCGGTAAAGTTAAAAAAAGATGAAGAAGCTCCAGTAATTTCAGGAGTTTATGACATTATGATATATAAAGGGGATATCATTCAATACCGAAAAGGAATAGAAGTAACAGATAATAGAGATAAAGAAGTGGAATTAATCATTGATAATAGTCAAGTGGACAGGGATAAAGAGGGAGAATATCAAGTTATTTATACTGCTACAGATAAGGCAGGAAATACAGCAAAAGAAAGTTGTAAGGTCGTGGTATTAGATGATAAGGATGTGCCAAAAGAAGAAGTTTATGCTATGGCGGACAAAGTATTAGAAAGTATTTTGACAGAGGATATGAGTGAGTATGATAAGGCGTATGAGATTTATAAATGGACGAGAAATAATATTTCTTATACAGGACATACAGACCCATTTGATATCTTAGCAGGGGCATATCGGGGATTTCAATATCGAGCAGGAGATTGTTTTACCTATTGTGCGACTGCATATGTTTTATATCAAAGAGCAGGATTTCAAGTTATGAAAGTGACTAGAGATGAAAATGCGAGCGATTTAAAACATTACTGGAATTATGTCAAGATAGAAGAAGGCTGGTATCATTGCGATTCTATGCTGCGTCAGGCAGATTTTGAACCTTTTATGCTGACAACAGAACAGATGATAAAGTATACCACAGAAGTGATGGATAGACCAGATTATTATGTATATGTAGAAGAACTTTATCCGCCTTGTGGAGAACCTATTCGGGAACTGAATTATACTATACCATCAGAGAAGCCTCCTGAAACAAATTTGCCGACAACACCAACTACGACAGTAGAGGAAACAACAACGATAGAAGAAACCAGCACAGAAATAGAAACAACATCAGAAGCGCCTACGGAAACAACATCAGAGATTATCTGGCAATCTCCTCCTGAGTTAGTTCCGCCAGAATCACAGACTATGATAGAAACAGAACCGGAAACGACACAAGCTCCTGTAGAAAGTTCACAGATAATAGAAACTTCTACTTCAGCAGAACCGGAAACGACAGCAGCAATACAGCCGATAGAAGAACCAGAAACGACAGCGGTAATAGAGCCAACGACAGAATCAGAAGCTATGACAACGATAACGCCAACAAAAGAAGGGGAAACTACAACCGTGATAGAACCTGTTGTAGAACCGGAAAGTACAACAATCATTGAGCCGGAAACAGAACCAGTTTGAAGTGATCTACAGATTTCATATAAAAAAGGATAACAGATTATGCAAAATGTATTAGAATATTTAGAAAAAACCGTAAAGCGTGTGCCAAATAAAATCGCTTTTGCTGATGAAATGATGGAACTCACTTTTCAACAAGTTTATGAAAGTGCGAGAGCGATTGGAACGGCGTTATTTCAAAAAGGATATAAGAAAGAACCAATTATAATATTTATGAAAAAATGTCCTCATACAGTAGCAGCATTTTTTGGTACAATATATAGTGGTAATTTTTATGTACCAATAGATGAAGAAATGCCAAAGCGGAGAATAGAATTAATTTTATCTAATCTTCACCCGAAAGGAATGATTTGTGATAAAGATACAAAAAAGATGGTGAAGGAGTTTCAATATGACGGTGAAGTATATTTATATGAAGAGTTAATAAAAAATGAGATAAAAGATGAGATTCTTCAAGATATCAGAAGAAAAGCATTAGATATCGATCCGATTTATATTGTATTTACGTCAGGGTCTACAGGGATTCCAAAAGGAGTAGCAGCCTGCCATCGTTCTGTTTTAGATTACATTGAGCAGTTATCTGATGTATTAGAGATAAAAGAAGATACGATATTTGGAAATCAGAGTCCTTTTTATTTTGATGCTTGTTTAAAAGAAATTTACCCTACCATTAAATTTGGCGCGACTACTTATATTTTACCAAAGAGTTTATTTATGTTTCCAGTGAAATTGGTGGATTTTTTAAATCAATATCGGATTAATACAGTGTGCTGGGTGGTTTCTGCATTGACTATGATTTCTAGTTTTGGTGTGTTAGAGAAGAAAATTCCTGAGTACCTTAGAACAATCGCATTTGGAAGTGAAGTTTTTCCTATAAAGCAATTTAAACTTTGGAAAAAAGCACTTCCAGAAGCTAAATTTATTAATTTATAGGGACCTACAGAGGCAACAGGAATGAGCTGCTATTATAAAGTGGAGAGGGAGTTTTCATTAGAAGAAACCATACCGATTGGACAACCTTTTTCTAATACCGAAATTCTTTTATTAA
>CANRVK010000329.1 GCA_947643285.1 uncultured Eubacteriaceae bacterium | reverse complement strand
TCTTGCGGGTTTGCTTATTAAGTGCCAACGTCTTCCAAGGGGCTTCTTTTGGAATAGGGTCTTTCCTTACGCTAGTTTATCGTATAGGCGAGTTTGCGAAGTGGCATGGCAGCTATTATTATAAATAATACTTCAATTAGTCTTTTGGTAGATTCATCTAAAATCTATATTTTTATGTCAATCAAAAGTAAAGATTTAGCATGTTCAAATTTCCAAATTAGTTTACATAAAATCGTGTTGATCCGATGATTTTTTCAAAAAACTAATTGCAGAAATAATAATAATTACTTGACATTTTACAAAGATAAAAAATTAGAATTTTTCTTTTTTTAGTTTCTAGATGGGAGATTAATTTTCGCAGAATAGATAATAAATTAGCAAAAGCAAGGTACTATTCCAAAAGAAGCCCCTTGGAAGACGTTGGTACTTAATGAGCTGTTTCGCAAGAAGCGAAACGGCGAATTTAGTACCGCTACGTCTGGAACGGAGCGAGAGCGCGGCTTCGTTGGAATAGTGCCTTGCTGAAGCGAACCTTTGGTCAAAGTGTTTTCTTAACTTTTTTATAATCTCACAATTTAAAATGGGTAGAGGAAAGCGCTTACAAGAAATTTTGGGGTAAATGGGCAGATTTAGAGAAGGGAGAATTAAAGATTTTTTTATATTTGACTTTATCTTATGCAAGCATTTACATATTTAGGACAAATTCTTTAAAATAATTATGAAAATTTTACAAAAAATAGTAGACGGAATGAAAAAGTATGTTATAATTGAGTTATTCAATAGCATGACGAAACATTGTGTGAAAGGTTTATTCTTTTTTGGATGGAATGAAAAACACAGATTGGTAAATGCTATGTTTTAACAGAATATATAATATTTTTTATATATAAAGAGGTTTTGACACGAGCCTTATACTATTGATCCTTGTTTTATTGAAAGGATGGATAGGAAAAGTCTTATGGAGATAGACAGACCTTTTATGTTTTGGAGTATTTGGGGAAGTCTATTGGTACATGAGAACCCAATGTGTTTTCGCGTTGGAGTGTCAGAAGAAAGAATCAAAATTAGGAGGAATTCATAATGGCAAAATGGGTTTATATGTTTAAAGAAGGAAATGCAGATATGCGCAACCTTCTTGGTGGTAAAGGCGCAAACTTGGCAGAAATGACAAATTTAGGTTTGCCTATTCCACAAGGATTTACAGTTACAACAGAAGCTTGTACGGATTATTATAACAGCGGAAAAGTGATTACAGAAGAAATTCAATCACAAATTTTTGATGCATTAGCAGAACTTGAAAAGTTACAGGGCAAGAAGTTTGGAGATACACAAGATCCGCTATTAGTTTCTGTACGTTCTGGTGCAAGAGCATCTATGCCGGGTATGATGGATACTATTTTGAATCTGGGCTTAAATGATGTTGCTGTAGAAGGATTTGCTAAGAAAACTGAAAATCCTAGATTCGCATATGACTCCTACCGCAGATTCATTCAGATGTTTTCAGATGTTGTTATGGAAATGAGCAAAACTTTCTTTGAGAACATTTTGGATGAAGTGAAACAAGAAAAGGGGGCAAAATACGACACAGATTTAACAGCAGAAGATTTAAAAGAAGTGATCGCAAAATATAAAGCGGTTTATAAAGAAAAAATGGGCGATGATTTCCCACAAGATCCAAAGGTACAGTTGATGGAAGCAGTAAAAGCTGTATTCCGTTCTTGGGACAACCCTCGTGCGATCGTTTATAGAAGAATGAACGATATTCCGGGTGACTGGGGTACTGCAGTAAATGTACAGGCTATGGTATTCGGAAATATGGGAAATACTTCTGGTACAGGTGTTGCATTTACACGTAATCCATCTACAGGTGAAAATGGCATCTATGGAGAATATTTAATCAATGCACAAGGAGAAGATGTGGTTGCAGGTATTCGTACACCACAGCCTATCACAAAATTAAAAGAAGATTTACCAGAATGTTATGAACAATTTATAAGTATCGCTAATAAATTGGAAGATCACTATCGTGATATGCAGGATATGGAATTCACTATTCAGGAAGGTAAATTATATTTCTTGCAGACACGTAATGGTAAGAGAACAGCAGCAGCAGCTCTTCAGATCGCTTGTGATTTAGTAGATGAAGGAAAGATCACAGAAAAAGAAGCTGTTCTTCGTATTGAAGCAAAATCTTTAGATCAGTTATTACATCCTACATTTGATCCGGCAGCTTTAAAAGCAGGTGAAGTGATCGGTTCTGCTCTTCCAGCATCTCCGGGAGCAGCAGCAGGTAAAGTATACTTTACAGCAGAAGAAGCAAAGGCAGCTGGTGAAAAAGGAGAAAGAGTTATTCTTGTTCGTTTGGAAACATCTCCAGAAGATATTGAAGGTATGCATGCAGCACAAGGTATCTTAACTGTACGCGGTGGTATGACTTCTCACGCAGCAGTTGTAGCTCGTGGTATGGGTACAGCTTGTGTATCTGGATGTGGAGATATTAAGATTGATGAAGAAGCAAAAGTATTTGAACTCGGTGGACATACCATTAAAGAAGGAGATTATATCTCTTTAGATGGTTCTACAGGTAAGATTTACTTTGGTGATATTAAGACAGTAGAAGCTTCTGTAGGCGGAAACTTCGGAAGAATTATGGAATGGGCTGACAAATTCCGTACTTTGAAAGTGCGTACAAATGCAGATACTCCAGCAGATACCAAGAACGCAGTTCGTTTGGGAGCAGAAGGTATTGGTCTTTGCCGTACAGAGCATATGTTCTTTGATGCAGATAGAATCCCTAAGATCCGTAAGATGATTCTTTCTGATACAGTAGAAGCAAGAGAAGAAGCATTAAATGAATTAATTCCGTTCCAAAAAGGCGATTTCAAAGCAATGTATGAAGCTTTGGAAGGAAGACCTATGACAGTTCGTTATTTAGATCCGCCTTTACATGAATTTGTTCCTACAGATATAGAAGATATCAAAGCATTAGCTGCTGATATGGGTCTCACTCCTGAGCAAGTAAAAGCAAAATGTGATGAACTTCATGAATTCAACCCTATGATGGGACATAGAGGATGCCGTCTTGCTGTAACCTATCCTGAAATCGCTAAGATGCAGACTAGAGCTGTTATGGAAGCTGCTATTGAAGTGAAGAATGAAAAAGGTTATGACATCGTTCCTGAAATCATGATTCCATTAGTAGGCGAGAAGAAAGAATTAAAATTTGTGAAGGATATCGTAATTGAAACTGCAGAAGCTGTAAAGAAAGAAAAAGGTTCTGATATACAATATCATATCGGTACTATGATTGAAATTCCTCGTGCAGCATTATTGGCAAATGAAGTTGCAGAAGAAGCAGAATTCTTCTCCTTTGGTACAAATGATTTAACACAGATGACATTTGGTTTCTCCCGTGATGACGCTGGTAAGTTCTTAGATTCTTATTATAAGGCTAAGATTTACGAATCCGATCCATTCGCAAGATTAGATCAAAATGGCGTTGGTCAATTAGTGAAGATGGCAGCAGAAAAAGGACGCTCTGTAAGAGCAGACTTGAAGTTAGGTATCTGTGGTGAACATGGTGGAGATCCATCTTCTATAGAATTCTGCCATAAAGTTGGATTAAACTATGTATCTTGCTCTCCATATCGTGTACCAATTGCGAGATTGGCAGCAGCACAGGCGGCTATTAACAACTAGAGGAATTAGACAACCATATATTTATTTCTGTACCTTAACGGTGTCAAGAGAGGATGTAAGGGCATTTATGGCTGAACGTCCGGAGTACACAAAGGCTAACAGA
>CANRVK010000328.1 GCA_947643285.1 uncultured Eubacteriaceae bacterium | reverse complement strand
TGCGAATTTAGTACCATTACGTCTGGAACGGAGCGAGAGCGCGGCTTCGTTGGAAACTTCCTTGCCGCAGCGACCCCTTTTGACTTTCGCAATTACCTAATCACTTGTTTATATTTTCATAGGAAGATTCTATAAGATTGATGACAGTATTAATAATTTCATCAGCTTCAGATTTATTTTCAATCAATGTAGTCCCTATTAAAATTTGTTCTGTATGAAAAATAATATGTCGATTCCCCTTAAAGTATAAATATAATCTCTCTAATTCCTTCTGAAATGTTACATCACCAATTTGTTCTGCAACATTTGGATGTAAAACATCACCGTTAAATACATTGCCAAAAGTCTTTCCGATTTTAATATTTTTTAATCCAAAAAGATATTTGATATACCCTTCCAAAGCTCTCAGTGCAGGAAAAGTGTAACAGGAATAATCTTCTAATTCGATATTTACTTTTCTTAAGGATATAGACGTGGAAAGTAGTTTCAGTATTATTTCGTCAAGTTTTTCATATGATTTTGGCATAAGCATTTTTAGGTTATTTCTCACTTCACGTATTTTTACATTAACATTAGGAAGAGGATTAATATTATCTACAATATCATCTGTTGACACATCATTACAATAGGACAAAAATGATATCGCTTCTTCATATAAATATGCTGGTTTGCCTTGTAAAGTTAATGTGCCAGTTCGATATACATGAATGGTCAGTTTATCCCCTATTACACTGGTAAATACATATGATTTATGTAAAGCTGTGGTATCTATAGTATGTGCTTCCACCGTTACATTTTCCAAAGAGGATAAATATTCGATGAGTTTTTCTGACCATTCTTTAGGCAGCCCTTTTATGGAATATGTTTTTCCTTGAGCTTCATTTGAGAACTTACATTGTTCTTCTAATAATGTTTTTATCATAGAAGATATTTCTGTGTTTTTGCCTGTCGGAGTAATAGTAGTAGTTCCATCATGATTAAAAAATAGATTTAACATTGCCCTTTTTCCATCAGCAACCATTACACATCTTTGTATATTTCCAACAGAAGTAAGTTCATTAACAGTAAAATCCATCCATTGATGGTTTCCAATTTCTCTAATTAATTCTACAATTTTATCTCTATTAATGAATATTCTTTTTTTAATTGTTTGTTTTTCTTTCGTATTTACATTAATGGAATATTTTATTCCCAGAGCTTCTTTTGCCAAATTATTTGCCAGTTCATTATATTTATTTCCAGAATGTCCTTTTACTTTCACAAATTGTATTTGTACTTTAGAACAAGCTTTCTTATAAAATCTTACATATGCAATAGTTCCAGCCTTTTTTGTTTTCCATTCACCAGTACACCACTTTTCAATTCCTTCATAATCATGATATATGGTAACACTACAAATATTATGATCTAAACAATATTGTATAGCTGCTTCTGCCCCTTTTATTTCACCAGCGACATTCTTCATTTCTGCCAAATTATTATGTTCATATTTTTTTGAAAAATGTATTTCCTGTTCTTTATAGAATAATACCATTCCATAAGAAAATACATTTGTATGTGAATCGTAACTTCCATCGACATATGCTATAGCGTGTACTTTTTCTGGTTTGTTCTTATCGCCATTTCCTGTTTTGATAAAAGCATCTGCCTCTTCCCTTGTCATAAATCCTTTAAATACTGCACCAGAAAATCCATTGATTTGTTCTTGACATTCTGCCCATGTTTCATAGATACCCGGTATTTTACCTGTTTTAACTGCATAAAAATTTTTAGCCATTTTTATCCCCTTATATAGAAATTGTAACTCTACTATAGTTATTTAAAGTAATTGCATTAAAAATGCCATCTATCCAAATGAAAGACAGCATTTTTATCTTTTTAAATAAAGGATAAGAAACAATTTTTAGGACTGTGAATTTTCAAATAGTTCTTTTATTTGTTCTACCAATTCCACATCTGTTTTTGTGACTTTTAGATTAGAACTGTATGTTTTTCCTTCTGGAGTAGTTACATGAATTTCAATAATACTGTTTTCTAAAATGGCTTCTGTTGAAATTTTTTTTAAAAAAAGCGGAAACTTGGGATGCTTTTTTTTAAAAGTATCCCAAGAATTTTTGAGCTGTAAAAACATGATCGGATTCATTTTTAAAAACTCCTTTATAACTGCATAAAATAATTATCTTCTTTCCATAAACCACAAGATTTGATCAGGCTTTGAGTCATTTGTAGCTGTCCGAGATTATTTGGGTGAATCGCATCACTATTCCAATTTCCCTCTTCTAATAAAAATGGATATTTTTCTAACATTCTCATCCATTCAGAAAAATGATCTACTAATAATACTTTTTGTTCTTTTGCTACTTCACGAATAGCTTCTACATAAGAAGGGAGCATTTCTTCGCGTTTATCTTTAGAACGAATAGGATTAGGAGTGCGTAAAATAGGAATCGCGTGTTTTTTACGAGTAGATTCTATTAACAATACTAAATTCCTTTTAAATTTAGATAAAGAAATCGTTTCACTGCTCGCAGCATCATTTGTTCCAAACATAATCACTACGAAATCAGCAGGATAGAGATCAAAACGTTCTGTGTTGTGTTGTAATTGAGATTGAGTAGTAGCTCCAGAAACACCAGTGTTAATTACTGTATCATTTTTGCGATGATAGGTTTCATGAATATATTTCTCAAATATTTGGTGGATGCTATTAAATCCATGTGTATGTAAAGCCCCATGTGTGATGCTATCTCCAATAAACAGCCAAACAGCTGATGAAGTAGCATTTAATTGATGTCGTATCTCCTGCTGAAAAGTATTTAAAAGAGCAGGGGAGGAAATACTTTCTCTTAAAGCCACTTTTGCTTCTAGAGTTCCGGGAAGGGTTTGAACTTCCTGAGAAGATACTGGAAAGCCTGCAATAGAGCCAAAAGTGAATAAAGAAAGCATTTTAGCTAAAAATAAATGTCCGACAGCATTTAATGCACCATTTGGCTGAAAACATTTTTCTATAAATTCTGGTGTATTTGTTTTTTCATAACATGGAATTAATAAAACACGTTTCTTTTGTAATAAAGATAAGCTTTGACAGAGTTCCTGCATGACTTGTGCACATGCTTTTGCCTTTTGATTTTGAACAGGGTCTTTATCAGCATGAGGGGAGATCAAAATACAATAAGAAGTTTCCCCTCTTAAAGAGAGCGATTTTTTTATAAAAAGGTAAAGGATCTCTTTAAATTTAGGTTGATCTGATATTTCAAGATCTTCTTTACTGACAAGGTAAACGACAGTTTTTGGGTTAAAACGAGCTACTAAATCAATAAAATTTGCATTTATGGTATCCATATGATAACCAGATTTCCCAGAATTAATCATGTATCTTTGACGGCTGAATTCAGATGAAGTTTTTGTCCAGCGAATATATTCTTCAAATTGACCAATAAAATTTCTTGCAAATCCACATTGTGCATAGCTTCCTGCTGTTTCTTCCCCACCGACGAATACCCATGTATTAGAGGGACTTTCATTGAACATGGACTGTAGAGGTGTATATGACATAAGATATCATCCTTTCTTTCAATTATAATGTTTATAATTATTTTATTATAAAGCTGAAAAGTACGCAATATGAATATCAGAAAAATAGGAAATTTTTTGTAAAATTTTTTGTGAAAAATAGATGATGATATGATATTTGGAAAAAATTAGAAAAAGATAATGTTTCCTTTTAGAAAATTTAAAGTCAAAGGGGACGCTGCGGCAAGGAAGTATTCCAACGAAGCCGCGCTTTCGCTCCGTTCCAGACGT
>CANRVK010000327.1 GCA_947643285.1 uncultured Eubacteriaceae bacterium | reverse complement strand
TTGCGGGTTTGCTTATTAAGTGCCGACGTCTTCCAAGGGGCTTCTTATGGAATACGTCCTTGCCTTCGCTGGTTGACTGGCTGTTCTGGTTTTTGAAAAGATTGGATAACTATAGACTGTAATAAGAATAGAATGAAAAATGGATAGGAAAAGGATAATAAGGGAAAAGGATAATAAGGAAAATAGATGCAAAATAATAGAAAAATTGGAGCGGAAAAAGAGAGAGTAGCGAAGGAATATTTAGAAAAAGAAGGATTTTTGATAGAGGAGATGAATTTTCGCTGCTCTTTTGGAGAAATTGATATAATAGCGAGAGAAGAAAACTATCTAGTTTTTCTTGAGGTAAAATTTCGCAGTTCTTATAAAGCAGGAACTCCTGCAGAAGCTGTGGATTGGAAAAAACAAAAGAAGATTTATAAAGTTGCAGAGTATTATCTTTATCACTATCATATTCCACGAAATCAGCCTTGTCGGTTTGATGTGATAGAAATAGAAAAAGATGCTATCATTCTAATTAGAAATGCATTTGGAGGTTTATAAATTGGAGGGTTATTTTATAAAAAGGAAAGGGAAAGAAGATTGTCATCTGGTCATTCAAAAGGAAGTGCCTTTTCTTTCTTTTCCAGCATTAGAAAGAATTTCGTTTATTCGCCATGGGTTCTCTACTCGTTTAGGGGGAGTGAGTGAGGGAATTTATCAGAGTATGAATTTTAGAGAAGATGGAATCGAAAAAGAGGAAAATGTGAAAGAGAATTATAGAAGAATGGCGGATGCTTTAGGGCTTTGTGTGGAGAAATTTGTGCGCTGTTCTTTGATTCATGGAACACAAATTTGTGAAGTGACCCAAAAGGATTATGGAAAAGGAGTTTTATTTCCAACAGATTTAATAGGAATAGATGGTATGATAACAGAAGAAAAAAACTTGACTTTAGTGACTACATATGCAGATTGTGTGCCACTTTATTTTGTAGATAAAAAGAGGAAAGTGATAGGATTATCTCATTCTGGCTGGAAAGGAACAAAAGATAAAATCGGCGCTGTTACTATACAAGCTATGGTGAAAAGATTTCAGTGTAAACCAGAGGATATAATTGTCTGTATAGGACCTTCTATTTGTAAAGAGTGTTATGAAGTGGGGGAAGATGTAAAGAGAGAATTTGAAAATACATTTGATTCCAATCAAATAAAACAGATATTTTTGGAAAGAGAAGAGAAAAAGTATCAGTTAGATTTATGGAAGGCAAATGAAATACTTTTAAAAGAAGCGGGAATAAAAAAAGAAAATCTTTTTATCGCAGATATTTGTACTTGCTGTAATTCAAAGTTATTATTTTCTCATAGAGCTACAAAAGGAAAAAGAGGAAATTTGGCAGCTTTTTTGGCTATGGTGGACGAATAAAAAAGTTTGTTATATTTTGAAAAGCAGTTTGTTATAATAAATTTTTAAGTTTAAGGAGGAAAGACCTGTGTTTTTTAGAAAAGAGAGCTATTTTACTTATCTTTCTAAGATGGAGAAAACACATAGAAAGATGTGTTTTAAGGAAGTGGAGGAATATCATTTCACTCCAAATGAAATATTGGTCTTAATGTTTTTATCCAATAATCCTGATTTTGATACAGCAAGGGATATTGCATATTATAAGAATATTTCAAAGGGATTAGTTGCAAAATCGGTAGAAGACTTAGCCAAACAAGGATATTTGATTTTAAAAAAAGATGAAAAGGATAGAAGAAAAATACATCTTATTTTGAGTAAAAAGAGTAAAGAAGTTGTAGAGCGCATCCGAAAGTGCAGTAAAAATTTTCAAGACCGATTATTAGAGGGTATATCAAAAGAGGATTTAGACATAGTAAATAAAACGTGTGATATTATGGAAGAGAATCTGGAAAGAATGATAGAAGAAATGAAAAAACGAAGACAGAACAAATAAAACAACTATTGACTTCTAATAAAACAAATGTAATAATAAAAATAAAATATTGCATAGGGGAGGAGAATATGATAGAGAAAGAACCATTTGAAAATACACTTCCTGTAGCGCCTTTAAAAGTAGCAGCTTTAGAAAGTTGTACTGAGTTGGCAAAGAAAGTAGATAAACATCTAGTAGAGTTTCGTAAAAATCGTGAACTTGGAAATGCAACCGCAGTACATTTCATGGGATATGTGGAAAATTCTTATTTACTTCAGACAAGTTGTCCTCGGTTTGGAACAGGAGAAGCAAAAGGGGTGATAAAAGAAAGTGTTCGAGGAGTAGATCTATTTATTATGGTAGATATTACGAATTATAGCCTCACTTATTCTGTCTGCGGTTATGAAAATCACATGTCACCGGATAATCATTATCAGGATTTAAAACGAATTATTGCAGCAGCAGTAGCAGTAGCGCATCGCGTGACAGTCATTATGCCATTTTTATATGAAAGCAGACAGCATAAACGCACACAGAGGGAATCATTAGATTGTGCTTTGGCGTTACAAGAATTAATTGCTATGGGAGTTTCTAATATTATTACTTTTGATGCTCATGATCCAAGAGTAGCAAATGCGATCCCTTTATATGGCTTTGATAGTTTTAATCCTTCTTATCAATTCATAAAAACTATTTTAGCGGCTGAGAAAGATTTAAAGATGGATAGTGATCATATGATGATTATAAGTCCAGATGAAGGAGCTATGAATAGAGCAGTTTATTTTGCTAATGTTATTGGTGTGGATATGGGAATGTTTTATAAAAGAAGGGATTATTCTGTGATCGTTGATGGAAAGAATCCGATTGTAGCTCATGAATTTCTAGGAAATGAAGTAGAAGGAAAAGATGTCATTATTATAGATGATATGATTGCTTCTGGGGATAGTATGATTGACACAGCAAAAGAATTGAAAAAAAGAAAGGCAAGAAGAATTTTTATCTGCGCTACGTTTGGATTATTTACAAAAGGATTGGAAAGAATGGATGATTTTTATCGAGAAGGACTTTTTGATAAAATAGTGACAACCAATTTAATCTATCAATCAGAAGAACTGAAGAAAAAGCCTTATTACTTGTCGGCTGATATGAGCAGGTTTTTGGCGATGATTATTGATTCGTTAAATCATGATATCGGAATTGGAAGAGTTATGAGTCCAACAGAAAAAATACAAGTTTTGACAGGAGAATATAATCAGGGGAAAGAAGAATAGAAAATAATGCCGCATGAAACAAAAATATATGGTTCATGCGGCAGATTTATTTTATAAAAAAGGGGGTTAGAAGGGGAGGTTAAATTCTGATTTCCGCTTAAGGTAAAGGATTTTCCAACGAAGCCGCGCTCTCGCTCCGTTCCAGACGTAGTGGTACTAAATTCGCAAATCCCGCTTCTTGCGGGTTTGCTTATTAAGTACCAACGTCTTCCAAGGGGCTTCTTTTGGAATAATCCTTTATCTTAAGCTACTTTATTGCAATTCAACTTACGAAGCAAAATGGAATCTGGAATAAAAGATGACTTGTAAGCCACGGCAGAGTTTGTTATAATAAGTCAAGTCATAATTTATATTATAACTATAAATGAGCAAATATAAAATATTACACAATAAATTCTGTGTTATGCGAACAATATCACTAAAATACAGAGAAAAGCCTTTGTTACAAAAACTATATGATATTCTTTTTGTGGATTTTTCAGGATTTGCTCATTTCTAGTATTAGAATATAAAATATTGGTGAGAGAGGAAAAAGTTTTTTTATTGATAGAATAGCCAACAAAGCAGCTCTGGCAGGGGAGTATTCCGAAAGAAGTCCCTTGGAAGACGTTGGTACTTAATGAGCGGTTTCGCAAGAAGCGAAACGGCGAA
>CANRVK010000326.1 GCA_947643285.1 uncultured Eubacteriaceae bacterium | reverse complement strand
GGGTTTGCTTATTAAGTACCAACGTCTTCCAAGGGGCTTCTTTTGGAATAGGTGCTTTCTGAAGCTAGTTTGTATCATAGGCAAGTTTGCAAAAAAACATAATAACATTTGTCTAGTTGTTCCTTTTTATCCGCCCTTTCGCATCTAAAAATCATTACTTTCACCCCCTAACCCTCTCTCCCTCCTTGCCTTTTGAAATATCCTATAAACAATAAAACAACAAATTTTCTTTTCCTAGAACAGCCAACAAAGCAGCGCAGGAAACACCTATTCCAAAAGAAGCCCCTTGGAAGACGTCGGCACTTAGCAAACAGACCTTTACGGTCTGTGAGCTTAGTACCGCTACGTCTGGAACGGAGCGAGAGCGCGGCTTCGTTGGAATAGGTGTTTCCTGCGCGGAAACCCACTCCCCTAATTTCACTTCGCCCATTCTTCCAACTTATTTATCTGTAACTGCTTTAACTCCATGCTCGTATGAACATATCGATTTAACGTAATATTAACACTAGAATGTCCTAAAATTTCACTTAATGATTTCGCATCTATCCCTTGTGCAATACAATTAGAAGCAAATTGATGGCGTAATGTATGAAAATTTCTAGGCTGTAAATCACAAGCCTTAAGCATATGTTTAAACCTCTTTTGATAATTTCTAGGATCCATAAAATGTGTAGAGTTTCCTGTCAAAACATAAGCTTTTTCTTCCTTACTCTTTATTTTTTCTAATAGATTCACTAATGTATATATCAATGGAATATCTCGAATAGAGGATTGACTTTTTGGAACATCAATAATAATTTTTGTTCTTTTATTCTGATTTTCTTCCCTTCTGTCCACCACTTGTATCCGCTGTAAAGTCTGCATCACCCTAATATAGCGTTCTTCTAGATGAACATTTTCCCATGTGAGCGCACATAATTCTCCTAATCTCATTCCTGTATAAAGACAGATATAAACCCCATAAGCACTAAAATCCTTTCTGGACAATACAAACTGTTCCAATTTTTTCTGTTCCTCAATGGTGAATAACTGCATATTTTTTTGTGACAATCTAGGTTTTGAAATAGGAGCATAAACTATATTTGTATATCCCATCTGTTTCGCATATTGTAAGACAGATTCCAAAATATAAGTGATCAGACGTACTGTATTAGCGGAAAGCGCTCCCTTTCCATCAACACGCCCATATAAATATTTATCATAAACATATTGTTCTAATAAAGGTTGAGTGATATGAGATAATAAAATTTCTCCTAAATTGGGGATAATATGTAATTGAGAAACAGTACAATATTTGGAATAAGTAGATTCCTTCGTTACCATTTTTATCGCCTTTAACCATTCTTGTGTTGCTGTTTTAAGCGTATATTTATTTATATTATGGGTATTTTGCGCGCTCAGAAAATCATAATTTCGCTCCATTGTTTTCTTCCTCCGTATAGTAAAATCTTTATTTTTACTTAATCTATTTTTTAGGCACTTTCATACAGAAAATTAGATTATTTTCCCATCTATTATATTACAAAGTATATTTCTTATCTATAAATGTTTTCTATTTGACTACTTCATTTTCTTCTGTCAACAGTAACTTTTACCCCCAAAAAAAGAGCTTTCAACGAAAAAGAAATTCAAAAAACATTCTTTATGCTTTTTGAATTCCCTTCCAAAATAAATATCTTAACTTTCTAATTGCCTTTCATATTCTTCTAAACGTTCTCTTAAATCAGGCATTTCTATATCTCTATCTAAATTCATAGATTGATATTTTAAATCGTTCAAAAATTCTTTATTCATCAACATCATAAACCGTTCTGCGTCCACATATCCCAGATTTTCAATTAGTACTTTTATCCCTTCCACTTTTACCTTCTTATCGATTCTCATAGCATCCTCTCCATTTTTGTACCGAAAACAGCACATCTGGGGTTTAAACCACAGATATAAGGCTTGCACAAACTATTCTTTTATTATCATTATATGAAAGTCCAAATAATATTTTCTCATTTTGTCTGTCCCAAATTATATTATTCTTTATAAATACATATTACTCTTGCATTTTTCATCGGAATCTGCTAAAATAGTTTCTTGAGAAACTGTTCACTTATTAATTATATAGAAAGAAGGGGATTTTATTACTTCTACAACTGAATTTCTAATCGCTGGAAAAGAAATTTTTAAATTATATGAAAAATTAATGGAAGAGGCAACGGAAAAATTATCCATCACACAGACAGAAATCGAAATTATCATGTTTTTATTTAATAATCCCGATTATGACACCGCAAAAGATATTTCTGAACTGAGGAAATTTCCAAAATCCTGTGTATCAAAAGCTGTAGACAATTTAATAAAAAAGGATTATTTAGAAAGCCTTGTGGATATTTCTGATAGAAGAATCATTCATTTAAAATTAAAAGAACCCTCAAAACAAGTAATTGAACTCTCCCAAAAAATCCGAGCGCATTTTTTAGAAATTCTTTGTCAGGGCATCTCTGACAAAGAAAAAGAAGAATTATTAAAAATTTTAAGCACAATCTCTATGAATGTGAAGGAGGCTCTAAAAGAAAAATGTTAAATTTTATCGTTTACATTATCGCCGGTTTAGGCGCTGGTATTGGAACAGGGCTTGCAGGACTTTCTGCTGCAGCAGTCATTTCCCCTATGCTCATCACTTTTTTAAATTTTAATGCCTATGAAGCAGTTGGAATCGCTCTCGCTTCTGATGTACTCGCTTCTGCTATCTCTGCTTATACTTATGCAAAACACAAAAATTTAGATATAAAAAATGGCTTGATCATGTTATGTTCCGTTTTAGTATTTACAATGTTTGGTAGCTATATCGCCTCTATCACCCCTAGTACTATGATGGGAAGTTTTTCTGTCTTTATGACTACTCTTTTAGGAATTAAATTTATCCTAAAACCCGTCATGACCACCAAAGAACAAAATGCACAAAAAAGTGCAAAGCAAAAAGCTATCCAATCTGTTCTATGTGGAATGATAATCGGATTTATCTGTGGTTTTATCGGAGCTGGAGGCGGAATGATGTTGCTTTTAATTCTCACTAGCGTTTTAGGATATGAATTAAAAACAGCCGTCGGAACAAGTGTATTTATTATGGCTTTTACAGCTTTTACAGGTGCTGTTTCCCATATGGTGCTTGGAGGTTTTCCAGATATCACCGCACTGATTGTATGTATTATAGCCACTTTAGTAGGAGCAAGAGTATCCGCTTTATTTGCGAATAAGGCAGATACCAAAATACTCAACCGTGTCACTGGTATTGTACTAACAGTACTCGGTATCGCTATGATTATTGTAAAATTCTTTTTCTCATAAATCTTCTTATAAAATTTTAGCGAAAAAAATATAGTTTCATGTCATTTCTTTTTACCTTTTAAGTGGGTTTCCGCGCAGGAAAAAACATTACAACGAAGCCGCGCTCTCGCTCCGTTCCAGACGTAACGGACATGAAATCCTCTGAACCCAACGGGTTCACCAACGTCCTCCAAGGGGCTTCTTTTGGAATTGTTTTTTCCTGCGCGGAAACCCACTACTTTACACCATCGGCAAGTCTAAAATTGTAATGTATCTTTTTGACTTTCTTATAAATAGAAAATCTTTACATCTATAAATAATATTCTTTTTTATAGTCAATAAACATAAATGAGGTTTTCTTCTGCCGTCCTGAAGTATTGATATTTTTCAAAACCTATATCTATTTATTCTTATTTATTATGGATAAAATGTCACCGCAGCTTCGTAATCTATCCATTTCAACAGACTAGCGGAGGCAAGGAACTATTCCAAAAGAAACCCCTTGGAAGACGTCGGCACTTAA
>CANRVK010000325.1 GCA_947643285.1 uncultured Eubacteriaceae bacterium | reverse complement strand
GAGCAGTCCTGTCAGGGGCTGCGAATTTAGCGTCCATTACGTCTGGAACGGAGCGAAAGCGCGGCTTTGTTGGAATAGCTTCTTTCCGGAGCGAACCTTTGTTTCCTCTTTGAACTAAGCTTCCTCTCGATTTTTGTTATTTTAAAATACTATAAATTTTAGAATATTATACAGAGAATTAGAGGATAATGAAAATGAGGTCATAAAAATAAAGAATATAAAAAGAAAAGTATTGCTAGGAATGAAATAATTGTGTAAAATATATAATAGTGTGCTTCAAAAATGGTATATGTATTCAGAAGATAGCGTAGGAATGGAGGAAGATTTTAGAATGGAACAAATAAAGAAGATTATAATAACAGGCTGTAATGGACAATTAGGAAGGGCGCTGAACAAATTTTATGGGAATAATACAGCGTTGGAATTAATTAATACAGATGTCGCAGAGTTAGATATTACAGATATAGATAAAACAATAGAGTTAGTTAAAACTATAACCCCATATGCTATTATTAATTGTGCAGCGCATACGGGGGTGGATGCTTGTGAAACACAGGTGGATTCTGCTTACCAGATCAATGCGATTGGACCTAGAAATTTGAGTATTGCAGCAGCGCAGACAGGAGCAAAAATGGTTCATATTTCCACTGATTATGTATTTTCTGGAGAGGCGAAAGAACCTTATATAGAATTTGATAAAACAGAACCGCAGGGAATGTATGGAAAGACAAAATTACAGGGAGAGGAGTTTGTAAAGCAATTTGCGCAGAAATTTTTTATCATTCGTACTGCATGGCTTTATGGAGATGGAAAAAATTTTGTCAAAACAATGTTGAGACTTTCTGAAACAAATGAGGAAGTGAAGGTAGTGGGAGATCAAGTTGGAAGTCCTACCAGTACAGTGGAATTAGTAAAAATTATTGATCAGTTAATCTGGACAGAAAATTATGGAATTTTTCATGGGACTTGTGAAGGACAATGCAGTTGGGCAGAATTTGCGGAAGAAATTTTCCGATTAGCAGGAAAGAATACAAAAGTGAAAAAGATCACAACGAAAGAATATAATGCTCCTGCTGCCAGACCAGCATATTCTGTATTAGAAAATTATATGTTAAAATTAACAACAGATTATAGAGCGGCGGATTGGAAGGAAGCGATTGCAGAATATATAAAAAGTGGATTAGCAGGTTAAAATAAGATATGTCAGAGAAAATTACAAAAAGAGAAATTGCAAAAGAAGCAAAACTTTTGGTTATTTATGGATTTGTATTTGTCTATTTTGTTTTTAAGATGTTTTATTATATGGAACAAATTTGGTATGTGCCAGATGAAGAAGCGCATATTTCTTATGTCGCATATTTAGAAGAAAATCCTGATAAAATTATACCAGAATTTGAAAATATCACTTTATATGGTGGTGGGGTGAGCAGGGGAGAACCGAGATTTTGGTATTTTAATGAGCATAAGGTCTGTTATTTAGGTCATCCGCCTCTTTATTATCATATGATGAAACTGCTAAATGCGACTGACCCACAAGGGGAAGAGATGTTTGTAGATTTATACCCTTTAAAACTTGCTAATATTGTATTGACGTCTTTTACGATGCTGATTATTCTTTATTTTGGATATTCACGTATGAAGCGTTTCACGATGTCAGGATTTTATCATAGTGTGTTTGCCGTAGCGGCGACTTCTGTGCCAATGTTAGCGCTCTGTGGTTCTGGCGTGACAAATGACAATTTGTCTAATTTAGGAGTGATTTTGTTTTTAATCGGGGTATTTCGCTATTATGAAGAAAGAATAAATTATGGCACGTATTTTCTTGTAGCATTAGGATTTTTTATTTCTATTATGAGTAAGCTGACCACAGGAGAGATATTAGTGCTTATGTTGGTCGTGATTTTTCTTGCGGAACTCATTCGCAATCGGAATTTTAAGTTGATCGCAAATCGGTATTTTCTAGCATCACTTCCTATTTATTTGATAGCGGCAGCGTACTTTCTTATTATTTTAAAAAATTATGGAAGTATTCAGCCGGGATTAGAGGTGATTGCACCAAATGAACTCAATATCATTCCAGAAGAAGAAAGAGAAGTAATGAATTTCTTTGCTTATACAGAACATTTCTTTAAAAATTTTATCTATACATGGAGTGGTATTTATAACGGAAGATTTTATATGATGAAAGTATTTGCACCATTTGTCCGATATCCTTTTTATTTCATTGTTATATTGGGTTTTGTAAGAGGAATGATAGGGATTGTGCAATGGATAAGAAAAAAAGATATCTATGACATGGTATATATTTCCGCAGTTATTTCTCTCTTTATCACAATTATCACACAGTTTTTGAATGGATATCGTGGTTTTATAGAGCGAGGATATATGGGAGGATATCAGGCGAGGTATTATTTATGTATGATACCGATTTTAGCGTTCGCCTGTGGGGAAACTTTTGGGAGATTAGATACAGAAAGCAAAAAAAATAGATCAAAGGGTCAATCAGTGTTGATATGGTCGAAAAGAATCATAGGGAGAGCAGTAGCATTTGCCTTTGTTCTTTGGATGTTATATTCAGATTTTCTGTATTTTCTTTCAATATACAAGGCATATAAATGGTAAAAGACGATAGATAGAAGATGGATGGGAATGAACGAAAAGATGATAAAAAAAAGAAACAAAAGGTTATGGGAAGTAATTTTTATATTGGTATTAGGGTGTTGTTTGATATTTACAGTATGTGGATTCTCTTATAATATTTTTTATGGGAATAATATCTTTAATATAGTAAAAAAATCTTCTTTGAAATATCAGTTTTGGAAAGTGGGATATATAAAACTTTATGGGGATAATATACCACATGGAGAAAATGTTCAAGATATCGGAGTGCTGACGAAAGATAGACTCATAGAACAGAATTTATTTATCAATGAAGATATGATCTATTATGATGAGCTGGTGGTTGCGATACAGGTAGCGACTTATCAGAGAAAAAATTTTAGTAAGATTTATTTTGAGTTCGATCAGAAAGATGGACTGCAGGAGGTATTTGAAATAGATGCTTCTACTTTAAAAGATAATCAGATAATAGAGTTGAGAATTGATATGGAAGATGCGATAGAAGGATACTGCAAGATGAGAATTTATAGTGATACGGACAGAGGAGATTATGCGGTTACTTTTTATACTGTCACAGAAACGCCATTTAGTAGGTTTGTGAGTATAGATGGAGAAAGGCAGGATAGGAATCTGCTGATGAAAGTATATACTCCGTGGTATGCAGATCCGAGATGGTAGGAGGAGATTTTTTAGGGATTCGTGAGGGGTTCACGCCTGATAGATACTATGCCTTGTCAGACGCGCTCTCGCTCCGTTCCAGACGTAATGGTACTAAATTCGCAGCCCCGCTTCTTGCGGAACTGCTTATTAAGTACCAACGTCTTCCAAGGGTCTGCCTAGACATAGTATCTATCAGGCGTTACTTTCTTGGCAGTGGTGTAGGTATGTGTTTGTTTCGCTCTACATTTTTGTGAGGGAGTTTATATTTTTATCTTTGGTATAAGGAAAAAGTTTACTTTATGAGTATTCTTTAAAATTTATAGTTTGGATTTCGTATAAAGGAGCAAGGATTTTTCTATTTCTATCAATGAAGATTAGTATTCCTAACAGATAAAAGGTCAATCCTCGTAATCGTAGGATAGCACTTCGTGAAATTATCGAGCGTGGATTGAAATATTGAAAAAAGAAATATTATTACGAGAAGGTAGCCTATGGTACAAAGTAGCTTGCGGCAAGGTGATATTTCCAAAAGAAGCCCCTTGGAAGACGTCGGCACTTAATGAGCGGTGCGGTTACGCGCCGAGAATTTAGTGTCCGTTA
>CANRVK010000324.1 GCA_947643285.1 uncultured Eubacteriaceae bacterium | reverse complement strand
CCCTGCGGAACTGCTCATTAAGTACCAACGTCTTCCAAGGGGCTTCTTTTGGAATTATTCCTTGCCTTCGCTAGTTTATCGCTATTCTAGTATATCGCTGTATCAATTTCCAGTTAAATAGTAAACTTATTCATACTCTTACATTATAGTAATAAAACATATAAATACTCCCAATTCGCTTTCGTATTCTCATTACCAGTAAATCCTTTGCAAAGCAACACATTTGCTCGGTCAGGAACACAAAATAAAATTAAGACTATAAATATAATTTAACTTGTTGTGCTAGTTGAATGAAATAATACTTATAAAATAGGATTTTTTACTTGCACAAAATAGAAAACTCAGAAAAAATACCTTTATAAATTCCAGCTTTCAAGTGAACTAGCACAACGAGTTAATTTAATCAGTCATATAGTTTTCTTCACTATCATACAACGATGTACTAAGAAAAAAAATTATTTACTATACTACTCTAACAAAAATTTACATTCCAAAAAAACTAAAATAGTCTTATTGGCTACTTTAGCTGCTTTGTTTCAACGTAACTACACCACCGACTGTAAAGTAACGCTTTCTAGATACTATCCCTTGAAAGACCCTTGGAAGACGTTGGCACTTAATGAGCGGTTTCGCAAGAAGCGAAACGGCGAATTTAGTGTCCACTACGTCTGGAACGGAGCGGGAGCGCGTCTTACAAGGGATAGTATCTAGAAAGTGTGCCCCTTTTGCCCTCATTCCCTCAAACATACCACCATAATATCCTCTATCAATAAATATCCCACCGGTCCTAATAAAACCCCCATCAACCCAAACAACTTTATTCCAATATACATACTAATAATCATTTCTAATTCCGATATCCCGATTTGTTTTCCCATCAATCTAGGTTCTAAAAATTCTCTCGTAAAATAACATATCAAATAAATAATAAGCAAACCCACTCCCTGTTTCCAATTTCCAAATAAAAAACTTATGATTATCCACGGAATAAAAAATAATCCGCTCCCGATCAATGGCAGAGCATCCAATACTCCAATCGTAGCCCCGATTAAAAGTGCATATCCATTTCTCAAAATACTGAGTCCTATCATGCAAACTGTAGCAGTTATCAACATTAAAATAAATTGCGTCTTTAAATAAGCCCCTCCCGCATTTGCCAGCTTATCTTCAATCTCTGAAAATTCTTTATAAAACACAAACCTTTTTTGTCTTTCTTTTATTTTTTCTAAATCTCTACTGACAAAAACCATAGAAACAATAATAATAAAAATCAATGCGATTGCCTCACATATCCATTTCATCGCTGGTACGGAATTGGATACTACTGTTGGCATGGCGTTTTCTTCTATCATACGAGTGAGTTTTGTGACTCCATCTGTCATAAAAAATTGCACACTATTTTGCTGAAATCCAAATTTCTCCTCTATCCCACAACAGATATCACACAATTTTTGGCGAATCGCATCTTCATAGACATAAAAATTAGAAAAAAATCGTCCTGCTTGTTCCATTAACTTCTGAAGAAACCAAATACTAAATGTTCCAAAAATACCTAAAAAAACCACTATGACCAAGATAGTCCCCACTACTCTTTTCACTTTCCAGTGTTTTTCCATATATCCTACAATGGGAGAGATTAAATTCGCTCCCAAATAGGCAATGAAAAAAGGAATTACTAAAGGGAGCAGATAACGAAATGATAAATACACCCCTATTGTAATTCCAATGAGATAACATATTCTTTTTCCTCTATCAGAAACTTTCATCAGCTCTCCTCATTTCCTTTTCTTTTGAAAATAGTATCTGTTTTGGAAAAAATTTTATGCTAACAGTTATTTACAGATCTACACCTGTGATCGCGATATTTTTCGCATCTGGACTCTCTTTTAAATCTAAAAAATGTTTCAGACTTTTTGGTTCGACTATTCTGACTAATGGACGAAGAGGATTTCCTCTATAATTTTTTGCCACAATCGCTGTCTTTCCATCATTTAATTTTACAGTCACTCCCACAGGATAGAGCGCTACATTTGTCGCAAAAGCACGAACTACTTCTGGATCATAAAAAGTATTGGTATTACGGATAATGCACTGATACGCTTTCGCTGGCTGTGAAGCAGGATGCTGATCTTTTTGAGATAGCATCTTATCATAATCATTGGCAATGGAAATTATTTTCGCGTATTTATTAATATCATCTTGTTTTCTGCTATCTGGATATCCGCTTCCATCATATTTTTCATGATGCTGTAAAACTGCAATATAGGCAAGAGAAGACATATTCACATAATCCTTTAAAAATTCATATCCTTTTTTGCTATGAGTCTGATATTCTTTCCATTCTTGTGCTGTATATTTTTCTGTTTTAAAAACTAATTCTTTTGGTAAAAAGCGTTTTCCTATATCATGTAAAATAGCTGCCAGAGCGATCTCTTCTATTTCTTTCATGTTATATTTCAATGTTTCTGCCATGGCGATAGAAAGAATCGCTACATTAATACAATGAAAATATATCACATCATCATATGTTTTCACATCTAATAAATTTATCACTTGTCGGTTATCAAATAGCACCTGTTGTACAATACTTTCTACACATTTTTTTATTTTGCTGACATAACTCGCCATTTCTAATGTTTTGAACCGCTTTTCATCTAATGTATAAATGCCCTTCAACACTCTGGCTGTTTCTAACTTTAAGTCCTCTGTGATAATACTAGGAATTACAATTTCTCTTGATTCACTGTCTTCTACATAAATTCCCTTAAATGATAATTCTTGGATTCTTTTAATATATTCATCTGTCAACTCTGTTCCATAGCGCAATAATATTTCTCCTGTCGCTGTATATAGAGTTCCCCCTAATTTCATGCCCTCTCTTATCCGATCTATTCCAAAATAGCGCATTTTTTCCCTCCCATGGATTTAAGAAATATTTCCTAAAGCAACCTTTTAAAAATTATATAACTTTAGTCCTATTTTATCAGATCTTTTTTTAAAAGCAACTCTTTTTCAAAAAAACAAGAAAAAATTCCACTCTTTGGCTGCACTTGATAACAACAATTCTTTTTTGTTTTAGGATGTTTAAATTCCAACTGATAGGCAAACAGTCCTAAATCTTTTTGAGTTTGTATATCTATTTGAGGATTATATTTGTTGTCTCCCCATAAAGGACAGCCAAAGTGTGCGAATTGTACTCGTATTTGGTGATGACGACCTGTTTTTAAATTTACCTTTACTAACCATAATTCTTCTGAATCTCTTTTTATAGAGCGTAAAATTTTATAAGATAACTCTGCCTTTTTTGCTTTTCTTTTTGTTATCTCCTCTTTTTCTGCCACAAAAGACATATTTGTCTTTCCATCTTTCCAAATATAATCCACTAAAATTCCCGATTCTTCTGGTTTTTTAGTCAATACAGCATAATATGTTTTTTTCATCTGCTGAGCGCTAATCTGCCTGCTCAACTCTCCTGCTGCTTGTTTTGTTTTCGCATAAACCATCACTCCTCCTACTGGCTGATCGAGTCTATGCACAATTCCTAAATATGGATTTTTTATGCCTTCTTTTTTTTGAATATGACTTTTTAATAAATCTGATAAATCTATTTTAAGTGTATGTGTGCCCTGAGAAGCGATTCCTGCTGGCTTCTCACATACTAATATATCGGCATCTTCATATAATATAACTATCTCCATCTTTCAACTTTTCTTCCTTTTCTATTTTTATTTATTTTACAAATAGCACAAATTCACATGATAATCAAGCTATAATTATAATATAAGGCATATAAAATAAATAAAAAATTTGTTATACTAAAACTATCAATAAAAAAGGGGGCGCTCCGGCAAGGACGTATTCCAACGAAGCCGCGCTTTCGCTCCGTTCCAGACGT
>CANRVK010000323.1 GCA_947643285.1 uncultured Eubacteriaceae bacterium | reverse complement strand
AATTTAGTACCGTTACGTCTGGAACGGAGCGAAAGCGCGGTTTCGTTGGAATAGGGGCTTGCCTCAAGCGACCCCAGCGCCTCCAACACCCTTTTATCTTTTCTTCTATGATACAGCAAACTGACTATTATATAACTGTGCATAAAATCCATTTTCCTCTAAAAGACTTTCATGCGTTCCCTTTTCAATAATCTTTCCATCTTTCATCACCAAAATCACATCTGCTTCTTTTATCGTAGACAACCTATGTGCTACAATAAAACTCGTCCTTCCATTCATCATTTTTACAAATGCTCTTTGTATCTTAATTTCCGTTCTAGTATCAATGGAAGAAGTCGCCTCATCTAATATCAACATCGGAGGTAAACAGAGCATCACTCTTGCAATACACAAAAGCTGTTTCTGCCCCTGAGAAAGATTCCCTCCATCTTCTGAAATCATGGTATCATATCCATGCGACATTCTCTCAATAAAACTATGTGCATGAGCTTGTTTCGCTGCCTGTATAATTTCCTCCTTCGTCGCATCCGGTTTTCCATAAGAAATATTCTCCCATATCGTTCCAGAACGCAGCCATGTTTCTTGTAACACCATACCATAATTCCTTCTGAGGCTTTTTCTTGTAATATCCCGAATATCTATATTCTCCACTTGAATACTGCCTTCATTTACATCATAAAAACGCATTAAGAGATTAATCAATGTACTCTTTCCACATCCAGTAGGTCCTACAATCGCCACTCTCTGCCCCGGCTGTACGTCCAAATTCAAATTTTCTATCAGAGAAACTTCTGGATTATAAGAAAAAGCTACTCCTTTTAAATTCACCTGTCCTTTCACTTTCATAAGTTCTTTCGCTTCTTCTTTGTCTGGAACTTGTGGTTCTTCATCAATTAACTCAAAAACACGAGCAGCAGATGCCAAAGCATTTTGTAATTCTGTGATCACACCCGATATTTCATTAAATGGCTTTGTATACTGATTCGCATAGCTTAAAAAACTGGATAACTGCCCTACACTTATGAATCCATAAATCCCTGCTATCGCTCCTGTAATTCCTACGAGAGCATAGACTAAGCTGTTTACAAATCGTGTAGCAGGATTGGTGATAGATGAGAAAAAAATCGCTTTCAAACTGCACTTTTGTAAGCGTCCATTAATTTCTTCAAATTGCCCTATCACTTCTTTTTCCTGTCCAAATGCTTTTACAATTTTCTGATTCCCTAACATCTCATTGATGAGAGAAGTCATCTCTCCTTTGGTTTCTGACTGTGCTTTAAACATATGATATGTTTTTTTCGCAATATAATTTGCCACAAACAAGGAAAGCGGTGTTATAAGCACTACCACAATTGTGATATAAACATTTAAAGACAACATAAATAATAATGTCCCTAATATGGTGATAACGCCAGTAAATAATTGTGTGAATCCCATCAAAAGCCCTTCTGAAAATTGATCTACATCTGCTATCACTCTGCTGATGATATCCCCATGCTGATGACTGTCTATATACTTTAAAGGCAAAATCTGAAGCTGTCGAAATGCCCTTGTCCGAATATCCTTTACCACTTTATAAGTGACACGATTATTAATAATGTTCATAATCCACTGCGAAACAGCAGTTAACATTATAATAACCCCTATTTTCATCAAAATTTTACTGATAGTGATAAAATCCACCTGTCCGGGAGCTAAAATATAATCAATCGCCCTTCCCACTAAAATAGGAGCATATAGAGTGAGCGCAACCGTAATTGCTGCAAATAAAACAGAAAATATGACGCTCCATTTATATTCTGAAATATAAGATAAAATTCTCTTTAATGTAGATTTATGTTTTCTCATATTTTTCCTCATTTCTATGTTTCTATCCACTCAAAAAATTTTAATTTTGTACTTCTTTTTCGGAAAGCTGAGAAAGACAGATCTCTTTATATACCTCACAGCTTTCTAAGAGTTCTTTATGCTTTCCTGCCCCTACCAGCCTGCCATCATCTAAAACTAAAATTTTATCCGCATTTTTTATCGTTGTAGCGCGCTGTGAAACAAGAAACACTGTCATGTCTTTTGTATTTTCTTTTATCGCCTTACGAAGTTTTGCATCTGTAGCAAAATCAAGAGCAGAAGCGCTGTCATCCATAATTAATATCTCCGGTTTTCTCACCAAAGCCCTCGCTATCGTGAGTCGTTGTTTCTGCCCACCCGACAAATTTTTCCCTTCCTGCTCAATCAGAAAATCCAAACCTTCTTTCTTTTGTTTTATAATCTCTTCTCCCTGAGCTGTTTTTAAAGCTTGATAGATTTCTTCATCGCTCGCTTCTTTCTTACCCCATCTCATATTTTCTCTCACAGTCCCTTTAAACAAAACTGCCTTTTGTGGTATCACCCCGATCTTATCTCTCAGATCAGAAAAAGAATACTCTTTGATATTCACTCCATTGATTAAAATTTTCCCATTTGTAGCATCATAAAAACGAGGAATTAAATTCACCAAGGTAGACTTCCCAGAACCTGTTCCGCCTATAATTCCTATGGTTTCTCCCTTTTTCGCCTCAAAACTGATCCCAGACAAAGCAGGCTGTTTCGCACCTTCATAAGTAAAATCCACATTTTCCCATACCACTCTAACAGTATCCTCTTTTTGTGTTAGCACTTGTCCTGTCTTTTCTATCATACTGGTCTTTTTTTCTAAAACAACATTCACTCGATTAGCACAAGCTAAAGATTTAGAAATTGTGATAATCAGATTCGCCAATTTAATTAATTCCACTAAAATCTGCGACATATAGTTGACTAACGCCACCACTGCTCCCTGTGTGATAACTCCTGAATCCACCTGCTTTCCACCTGTCCATACAAGCGCAATAATCGCAAAGTTAATAATAATATAGGTGAGTGGATTTAAAGCTGCTGAAATCTTTCCCACAAAGACTTGAAATTTTACCAATAAATCACTCGATTCATCAAAATTTCTTATCTCATCTTTCTGCCGATTAAAAGCTCGAATCACTCGAACTCCTGTTAAGTTTTCCCTTGTCGCCAATAATATCTTATCTAACTGTTTTTGTACCTTTTTATAAAGAGGCATACTGATCAACATCACCCCAAATACTACAATAGATAAAAGAGGTATTGCGATCACAAAAATAAGCGCAGCCTTTACATCAATCGTAAATGCCATCACCATCGCTCCAAAAACAATAAAAGGAGAGCGCAAAAATAACCTCAAAACTAAGTTAACCCCTGACTGCACCTGATTGATATCACTTGTCATTCTCGTAATAAGAGTCGCTGTCCCCATAGTATCAAGTTCGGTATAAGAAAACTGATTGATATGTCTAAATAATTCATTTCTAAGAGAAGTTCCAAAACCCACAGCCGCCTTCGCTGCAAAATACTGCGCCGTTAAAGAACAAGAAAGCCCTATAATCCCCAATAAAATCAAGATTCCCCCCATTTTTATGATATATCCAACATCTTGATTTCTTATTCCAATATCAATAATCTTAGCCATCACCAATGGCACAAACAATTCAAAACTCGCCTCTAACAGCTTAAATAAAGGACCTAATACACTTTCTTTTTTATAGTCTTTTAAATATCTCAGTAAATTCCGCATCTAGCAATCCTCCGCATAATTCTTTATCCTAAACACATTTTTTGCTATATGAGGTCACTCATTTATAACATGATAACCCCTCTACAGCACAAGACCATTCACTATAAAAAAACACCTTCCTAGGCAACCTATCACAACAAACTATCACTATAACCACTTCATATTTTATAATCATGTTACAGTTCAGTCTATTTGAGCATCAAAGGGGCGCTCCGGCAAGGAAGTATTCCAGCGAAGCCGCGCTCTCGCTCCGTTCCAGACGTAGCGGACACTAAATTCGCAAATCCCGCTTCTTGCGGG
>CANRVK010000322.1 GCA_947643285.1 uncultured Eubacteriaceae bacterium | reverse complement strand
TCCCATCTGATATCAGCCTTCCTTAAATAATATCCCCTTTCCTCTAAAAAATTTCCCACGGAAACCTGTAATTCTTTTTCATACTCCTCTGTCAGCTTCTCATATTGCGATGCTTCTTTTAATTCCAATTCAAACGCCATATCCCCCATTTCCATTTTCAAATTTTCCTTTTGAAAAAATTCTTCCATCACCTTATCTAAATGAAACAGCTTTGCAAACGGAGATATCATTAATAAAATGAGCAATAACCCTAAATAAAGCCTTAAATACTTTTCATATTTATCACCTGGAAGAATACGTATTATCACTGTTGTCAGAATGGTAAAACAAGCAATATTTTTTACCCATGTAAATACCCCCTCCATATACCCTCCTAAATCTTTTTATTTCATCATCATGCTTGTAGTCGCACATACAATCGCTATGGTTATCAGATATAAAACAGTAGCTGTGACAACTACATTTAATAAAGACTTCGCTCCATCACAGATTCCGCTTAATGCAGCTACCATTCTCCCATCTGATATCGGCTGTAACATAGCACAAGTGATTTGATAGAGAATCACAAAAATAACAATTTTAAGAATAGGCAAAAAAGCTATCAAAGCAATAAATAAAAATGCCGCCATTCCCACTCCATTTTTTATTAACGCTCCTGAATTTGTCATCAGCTCTGCCACTGCCTCCGCACTCCCTCCAATACCCGGTATCATACTGACCGATTTCCGAATCATCGATACCTTCATTGTATCCACAGCTGGAAGTATCAACCCCTGCAAAGTATTAAGCCCTATTACTACTGTCAGTGTCGTCTTTAATACCCATTGTATCCCTGTTTTAAATAATTCCGATAATTTTGATAACATGTCCTCTTTAGAAAGATGATTAATCATCACAAATACTACAGATACTTTAATGCAGGGAATCACAATACGCAGTAAAATACTATTAATAATCCCCATCACAATTAAAGTGATCTGATAGAATCCAATCGCTGTGCCGCTTCCCACTGCAAAAGTGACTGCCAGATAAAAAGCAGGAACTAAAGCCCTCATAAAATTTTCCAAACTCTTTAATGCTTCAAATGCTGTTTGTGCTGCCGTTTGAAATGCCGCTATTGTGATTGTCATAAAAGCTAAATAAGTAATAAAAAATGCGGTATCTGCTATTTGTTGATTAGAAAAGGCAACTGAAACATTATGAAAAACTGCTGCCATAATCCCTATCCCTAATAACAAGACCACCGCCTTCTTATTCGCACGAATATCATATAAACAGGCATCTATAAACCACTCCAAAAAAACAGAAAAAGAAGCTTTTATCTCTCCCTTTATCATACCTTTTACTAATTCTTCAAAATTCATCGGCACATCTGGAAATGTTTCTTCTAATACTTCTTGTATCTTCGTGAAATCTAATTCCTCTAAACGGCTCTCTTCTGAAGCTTCTGCTTTTTGTGTATGAAAAAAGAATATCCATAAACAAACCCCTAGTAAAATCCACCTTTTCATATCAGTTTTCACCTGTATTTCTTAACTTAATAGACTTTCAATCGTTTCAAATAATGCTAAAATCACTGGCGTACTCACCGCCAGAATCGATAATTTCCCAAACATCTCTATTTGTGTCGCAATCGTCTGCTGTCCACCATCTCTGCAAAGGCTGGAAGCAAATTCTGAAAGATATGTAATTCCTACCATTTTCACCAACGTCCCAAAATATGCGCTAGGTATCATCAAATATCCCTGTAATTTCTCAATCGTTTCTAAAACAATACTGAGCTTATCCACGCCATAAGAAAATATAATAATTCCTGCTCCTAATGCCACATATAAGCTATATTCATTCTTCATCTCCCTCAGTTGTACTGCTAATAACATCGCCGCAATTCCGAGCACTGCAACAGCGAACATAACTATCCCTCCCTATAGAGAAAATAAGGATTTAATCGTTTCAAATAGATCATAAATATAAGGCACAATCCAAAAAAGTACCAAAATAAGCCCTGCCAGACTCGTCAAAAAGGCATGTTCCTCCCTTCCACTGTGTTTTAATACCTGTCCAATTACAGATACTAAAATTCCGACCGCTGCGATCTTGAAAATTAAACTCACCGTCATCTTTTTCCACCTCCCGCCCTATATAGACGGACAATCTTTATATCATTAAAATGGCAATTAAAATACCTCCCATAATCCCTAAACTCTGATATAGTTTCCCATTTTTTTTCAGATTTCCCTGTGCGCTTAAAATCTCTTCCTCTAATTGTTCTAAATATAACTCAATCGTATTGAGCTGCATCTCTTTATCTAAATAGCCTAAATGATCTCCAAAATCTAACAGATGATCCCAATCCTTTTTTAATAAAGGCAATCCCTTTAAATAATTCTCTTCCATTTGTTTCCAAATTCCTCGAAAGGTTGTCCCATTTAAGTGCTCCATCTCTTTTGCTGTTTCCATCAAAAATTCTCTATAAGGACTTTCCATCCGATTCCCAATCGCTGCAAATGCTTCCCCTAAAGGAGCATTTCCATATTTAATCTCTCCTCGGAGCATAAAAATAATCCTCTTTATTATCTGTAATGCTTCTATCCTTTTTTCCAGCTTATTTTTCATTTCAAACCCAATCCCACCACAGGAAAATAAAATACATCCTATCCCTATCCATTTTATCATGCAAAAGCACCTGCCTTATAAAGAGGCGTCCCTTGAGAATCAAATATTTCTGTCACCATTCCCACCTTTTTTTTATTATTTAAAATAATATACCGTTCAAAAACATGTTCTTGCAGTAATTCTCTCAAAAGTGGTTTCGTCCGAATGTCCTCAATAGAACTGCCATGCACAGTCGCAATTAATTTACATCCGCAATTTATCACATACTCAATCGCTTCAATATCCTCTCTGCTCCCGATCTCGTCTACTGCTATCACTTGAGGCGACATGGTTCTTATTAACATCAACATTCCCTTTGCCTTCGGGCAGCAGTCTAAAATATCCGTTCTCACTCCCAACTCATTCTGTGGCACGCCCATATAACAAGCCCCTATCTCCGAACGCTCATCTACCACTCCCACAGTAACCCCTTTAAAATATTCTGTTCCATTAGAAATCTGTCTTATTATATCCCTCAAAAGTGTAGTTTTTCCACATCTGGGAGGTGAAATAATTAAGGTATGTTTTACGTTATTTTCTTCAATCATATAAGGTAATATCCCATCTGCACACCCTTTCATCTGATGAGAAAGTCTTACATTAAGAAATGATATGTATTTCATACTTTTAATCATATCCTTTTCCATAATAACCTTACCTGCCAATCCAATTCTGTGTCCTCCCTGTATCGTAATAAATCCTTGTTTCATCTCTTCTTCATAAGCATATAAAGAATAATTACTGATATATTCCATGGTTTCTTTTATCTCATTTTTTGAAATGATATAAGCATTTTCTCTGTTATCCCCCAAACTCCCATCTTCCTTGACATAGAACTCTTTATTCTGATATAAAATTAATAATGGTGACTGAATCCGAAGTCTTATCTCCTGAAGTTGTTCAAAATCAATTTGTAATTTACTCAATATCGTTCTAATTTGTGATGTAAAGATTTTCATGAAATCTTCCTTTTTGTTCATAAAGCTTCTCCCTTCTCCTCTCATAGAAAGTTGTGCTAAAATCTTATGTCTATCCTCATGCAGCACTTTATTATTCTTCTAAAATCAATATATGTGAGAAACTTCATTTTATGCAAAAAAATCGTGATTTCTGTTTTTGTTCTTTTCAGAAATCACGAAATTCACGGATTTTTTATAAAATTATGTAAATTTAATAAAAAGCAAAGGGGAACGCTCCGGCAAGGCACTCTTCCAACGAAACCGCGCTTTCGCTCCGTTCCAGACGTAGCGGACACTAAATTCGCAAATCC
>CANRVK010000321.1 GCA_947643285.1 uncultured Eubacteriaceae bacterium | reverse complement strand
TTTCGCAAGAAGCGAAACGGCGAATTTAGTATCCGCTACGTCTGGAACGGAGCGAAAGCGCGGCTTCGTTGGAATATTCCTCGCCGTAGCGACCCTTTTGTCACAATGTTTATTCCCCTAATGCAAATGCCGCATGAATCGCTCTCACCGCTTTATCTGCATCTTTTTCTTCCACTAATACTGTCACACGTATTTCAGAAGTAGAAATCATCTTGATTGAAATTCCTTCATCATATAACGCTTCAAACAGCTTAGCCGCAACTCCCGGATTGCTTATCATACCAGCGCCTACAATAGAAACTTTAGCCACATTCTCTTCATATTCTATCTTTCGCACATTAATACTATCTTTCGCTTCCTTTAATACTTCTAATGTTTCATGCATCACATCTTGTGCTATTGTAAAAGAAATATCCTTTCTTCCATCTTCACTGACAGATTGTAAAATAGTATCGATATTAATATTATTTTTTGCCAGTAAATTAAAAATTCTAAACTCCACTCCCGGTTTATCTTTCACACCTAAAACGGATATTCTCGCTGTATTTTTATCAGCAGTGACCCCACTGATTAACATTTTTTCCACTTTCACTTCCTCCTTAACAGTTGTACCCTCTACATTCTTTAAACTAGAACGCACAATTAATGGCACATCATATTTTTTTGCCATCTCTACAGAACGGTTATGAAGCACTTTCGCTCCTAATGTAGCTAAATCTAACATTTCATCGTATGTAATTTCCTTTAATTTCCTCGCTTTTGGTTCTATTCTAGGGTCAGCAGTATATACCCCTTCCACATCTGTATAAATCTCACAGGCATCTGCATTTAATATAGCAGCTAGTGCAACAGCCGTGGTATCAGAACCACCTCTTCCTAAAGTAGTGACATCATTATATTTATTCACACCTTGAAATCCTGTTACCACCACAATTTTGCGGCTGTCCAATTCATGTTGTATCCGCTCTGTGTCAATGTTTTTAAAACGTGCATTTCCATATCGAGAAGTGGTATGCATCATCACTTGAAAAGCATTAAGAGAAATCGCAGGAACGCCAAGGGATTGAAGTGCCATCGCCATAAGTGCTACAGACTTTTGTTCCCCTATCGCTAATAACATATCTATTTCTCTCTTAGATGCCTTTTCATTGATACTTTTTGCCTCTTCCATTAGGTCATCTGTGGTATCACCCATAGCGGAAAGCACAATCACAATATCATTTCCCTTTTTATAATCTTCCACGCAGCGTTTCGCTACACAAAATATTCTTTCTTTATTTGCCACAGAACTTCCACCGAACTTCTTAACAATAAGCATAACTGCCTCCTTCTTATTCACCTTCTACTCGGATTCGGTTACATATTCCACTCAATTCTTCTCTCTTTTGTATAAATTCTTTTTCTGTCAAAATCGGTGTGATAAATGCAAATTCATTCTCTATCTCTTCTATTTCTACCGCATTTACCATTCCAAAAATTCTCTCTATTTCTTCTAATCTATCTTTTATCTTTCCTTCTATTCGGACAAAAAATTTCTTTTTTGATTCGCTGATTTCTCCTAATTCTATCTTTTTGCTCGCCCAACTGGTCATAATATTAGTATGCAAATGTTTGATTTCGTCTACAATATCAGAAACAACAGCACTCGCTGTCGGAAGTTTTCCAGCCCCACTGCCATAAAACATCACATCACCTAATACATTTCCTTTTACAAAAATTCCATTAAATACGCCAAAAACACTATATAATGGATTTTTTTCTGTTATCAGAGCAGGCGCTACACTAACATATATTTTTCCATCTATCTTTTTGCTGCTCGCTAATAATTTAATCTCATAACCAAACTTTTGAGCAAACCAGATATCATTTCTTGTAATCTGGCTGATCCCTTCTGTATAAATATCTTCATAATCCACCTGTCCGCCATACGCAAGAGAAGATAAAATTGCTATTTTCCGACAAGCATCATATCCTTCAATATCTGCTGATGGATCTCTTTCCGCAAATCCTAATTCTTGCGCTTCTTTTAACGCATCTGCAAATTCTGATCCACCCTGTTTCATTTTTGTTAAGATATAATTTGTTGTACCATTTAATATTCCTGTTATCTCACAGATTTCATCTGCTGTTAAAGATTGATTTAATGGTCGGATAATAGGAATTCCTCCCCCTACACTCGCTTCAAATAAGAAATTACTATTCTTAGACTTCGCCAGTGCGATTAATTCAGACCCATATTTCGCCACTAATTCTTTATTAGAAGTTACTACACTTTTTCCTTGTTCTAATGCCGCTTTTACAAAGCGATAAGCTGGATCTAAGCCTCCCATCACCTCCACTATGATATCTATTTCTTTATCATTTAAAATAATATCATAATCATGCACGATCTTCTCCTGCATGGGATCATCTGGAAAATCTCTTAAATCTAATATATATTTTATACAGATTTCCTGTCCAGATTTCTTTTGAATACTGTCATAATTAGTTTGAATCACCTCCACCACACCAGAACCTACTGTACCATACCCTAAGATCGCTATATTTACCATGATAAAATTTCCTCTCTTTATTTTATTTTTTCCTATAAAACTTTTATCGCTAAAGTTTTCGCTTTTGCAGGAAATGTTTAGGCAAAGCCGCGCTTCGCTCCGTGTAAGACTACGCGGTACTAAATTCGCGGTTTCGCTTCCCCAGAAACTGCTCATTAAGTGCCGACGTCTTCCAAGGGGCTTCTTTTGGAATCATTTCCTGCAAAGCTAGTCAATCGGCTGTTCTGCCTTAAATTGCTCTTTCAAAATAAGAATAAAAAAATAAGACTTTGATTTTCCTAATTTTTTATATATCTTTTTATTAAACTCACTCGTTGTGCTAGTTCACTTGAACTGTGGAATTTATAAAGGTATTTCTTCTGAATTTTCTATTCCATGCAAGTAAAAATCCTATTTTATGAGTATTATCTAATTCAGCTAACACAACAGGTTAAATTCACACCTTTTTTCTAATTCAATTAAAATAATATTTTTTATATAAAAATTTCTTCAAGGTAATCTGAAATCACTCTCCTGACAATATTTTCAGAAAATGCACTCCCTCTTGTGTTTCTATTTTTTCCATCATTTCAGACGAATTCCCCGATGTAGGCAAAATGGCAATACTAAGTGTTAAAGATGCTATTCCATTAATGGGAATCGTCTGATGTATTGTTAAAATATTGACATGATAATCCGCAATTAATCCTAATATACGAAATAACAAGCCCGGTTTATCATCCACCTGCATAACAAAGGTGATAGTTTTTCCTCTCGCATTATCACGAAATGGGAAAATATCATCTTTATATTTATAAAAAGAACTTCGGCTAATATTAACTGCTTCTGTTGCTTCTTGTACCGTTGTAACTTTTTCTGATTCTAAAAGTTTTTTGGCTTCTACTACTTTAAGTAATATTTCTGGAACAGCTTTTTGTTTAATTACATAATATTTCTCTGACATGATCTACCTCATTTCTGTACGAACTTTTATACATCATAAAATTTATAGATGAAAAATTTCATTTCTAATTGTTCGTATTATAAATACATCTGTTTTTAATAGAGAGATAGTATCATAATTATTCTGTTATTGCAACCATTTTCTATTTCTATATAAACTACTACCTACCTAAAGGTAGTACCATTTATAAATATGATTCCCCCTCTTAATTGCTGTTCCTAATCTATACCATTTTATCAAATCTAAACCTCACCCCATCAAACTATTTCCCCCACCATAAAATAAAATATTTATAACAGATTCAAAAAGCCATTCATCTGCAGAATAACCAATAAACTAGCGGAAGGGAAGGAAGTATTCCAAAAGAAACCCCTTGGAAGACGTCGGTACTAAATTCGCAAACCCGCAAGAAGCGGGATTTGCGAATTTAGTACCGCTACGTCTGGAACGGA
>CANRVK010000320.1 GCA_947643285.1 uncultured Eubacteriaceae bacterium | reverse complement strand
CCTTTGAACAGGTATCTTTTTCTTATAACGGAGCAGAAAATAATCTAACCGATATCTCATTTTCTTTAAAAAAAGGAGAAACCTTGGGAATCATAGGAGAAACAGGTTCAGGCAAGACTACCATTATCCATCTGCTCATGCGTTTTTATGACGCACAAAAAGGCAAGATTTCCATTCATGGAAGAGATATCAAAAGTATACCTTTAAAAGAATTGCGTTCTTTATTTGGCGTGGTATTTCAAAATGATGCACTTTTTGAAGACAGCATAACAGAAAATATCCGTTTGGGAAGACAATTATCAGAAAAAGAAATAGAAGACGCTGTTTCTTATGCACAGGCAAAAGAATTTGTGGAGCAAAAAGAAGGCGGATATTTGGAACATCTCAATATTAAAGGGGCGAATTTAAGTGGAGGTCAAAAACAACGTATTTTAATTGCCAGAGCCTTAGCCGCACATCCTGATATCCTAATTTTAGATGACAGTTCCAGCGCATTAGATTATAAAACAGATGCTTCCTTAAGAAAAGAACTAAAAGACCACTTTAAAGATACTACAACCCTCATTATTGCACAGAGAATCAGCTCTATCATGCAGACTGACCATATTTTAGTATTAGAAGATGGAAACTGCATTGGATATGGAACACATGAGGAATTAATGAATACCTGTAGTATTTATAAAGAAATCAGTCAATCACAAATGGGGGTATGAGATGAAAGGAAATAAAAAATATACCATCTTCCGATTAGGACGCTATATGCTGCAATATAAATGGCTTTTATTGCTCGCTCTCTTTCTCACCATAGGAAGTAATCTTTTTTCTTTAATAGGACCTATGTTATCCGGCTATGCTATAGATGCCATAGAACCCGGATTTCAAAAAGTAGAATTTGAAAAAGTTTTTTATTACATTATTCTCATGATAGGATTTTATATAGTATCTTCTTTTTTATCTTATCTGTTATCTATTTTGATGATATATATCAGCCGTAAAGTAGTCTATCGAATGAGAAAAGATGTATTTGACAATTTATTAATGCTTCCTGTGGGATATTTTGATACACACCAGACAGGAGATATCATCAGTTGTATCTCTTATGACATTGATACAGTAAACACCTCTTTATCCAGCGATTTAGTTCAAATATTCGCTACTGTTATCACTGTAATAGGAGCTTTTTCTATGATGATTGTCATATCTCCTAAATTAGTTTTAGTTTTTTTATTTACCGTGCCTTTATCCATGTTTTTAACAAAAAAGATCACCAAAAGAACCAGACCACTATTTAAAAAACGCTCCAAAAAACTAGGAGAATTAAATGGTTTCATAGAAGAAATGATCTCTGGACAAAAAACATTAAAAGCTTATGATCAGGAAGAAAATACCATACATAAATTTGATGACAAAAATAAAGAAGCTGTAGATGCTTATTATAAAGCAGAATATTATGGAAGTGTAACAGGTCCAACCGTAAATTTCATTAACAATCTCTCTTTATCGTTAATCAGTGTATTTGGCGCTCTTTTATACTTGGTAGGACAGATGTCAGTAGGAAATATCTCTTCTTTCGTCTTATACTCCAGAAAATTTTCCGGTCCTATCAATGAAGCGGCGAATATTATCAGTGAATTTCAATCTGCATTAGCTGCTGCCGAAAGAGTATTTCAATTAATGGACGAAAAACCAGAACCTTTTGATAAAGAAGAGGCAAAAGAACTAGAAGAAGTAGCTGGAAATGTAGAAATCAAAGATGTGAGCTTCGGATATCAGAAAGATAATATCATTATTCACAACCTAAATCTCCATGCACAACAGGGAAAATTAGTCGCTGTGGTAGGACCTACTGGAGCAGGCAAAACAACCTTTATCAATCTGTTGATGCGCTTTTATGATGTAAATGATGGCAACATTTATGTCGATAAAAACAATATCTATGATGTCACCAGAAAGAGTCTTCGTAAATCCTATGCCATGGTATTACAGGACACATGGCTATTTGAAGGGACTATTTTTGAAAATATCGCCTATGGAAAAGAAAACGCGACGATGGAAGAGGTAGTAGCGGCTGCAAAAGCGGCAAAAATCCATTCTTTTATTAAAAGACTGCCAAATGGATATCATACCATATTAAGCGACGACGGCACGAACATCTCGAAAGGTCAAAAACAGCTTTTAACGATTGCAAGGGCGATGTTATTAGACTCCCACATGTTGATATTAGACGAAGCCACTTCTAATGTGGATACTAGAACCGAAATTCAAATACAACATGCGATGAGAAAATTAATGGAACATAAAACTTGCTTTGTCATCGCCCATCGTTTATCTACGATCCAAAATGCAGATGTTATTTTAGTAGTCAATCATGGCGAAATTGTAGAACAGGGGACACATAAAGAATTACTTAAGAAACAGGGATTTTATTATCAGTTATATAAAGCACAATTTGAATAAAAAAGGAGAATCCACCATTGAAGAAAACATTACTATACGCAGCGGGAATCAGTTTAAGCTTAACCAGCTTTTTCTCATTCTCTTATAACCCAGAAAACACCATCTATGCCACAGAAATAGAAGCCATAGAGAGCATAGAAAGTTCAGAAACAGAAAATGCAGAACCCCAAAATACAGCCCCCATTCTCTATCCAATCACAGATGAACAGATTAATATAGCAATCACAGAATTTTTCCAGCAAAAAAATTCCTGCTATATGGACGGAACAGATATGTCTGCAAAAACATACACCGATACTTATCAAATGTATGTAGAAAGAATACGTCCATTATTTTATGAAATCAATTATTCCACAGACTTTTTTCTGCATCGCTTAGCGTATTCCCATGAGATTTACCAATTACGCAACAGCATCATCACCAATTATGAATATCAAATATTAGAATTAAAAAATAAAAAAGTACAGGGAAATCAAGTACAAGTCACTGCAAAAGAAAGAGTCACTTATCAGGACAGCAATCGAAAAGAGAAAAGCGGCTGGCATATGTTCTACATATTCACTTACCTTGCCACAGAAGACGGTCTGAAACTATTAAAAATTGAAATAGAAGAGCCTTTTTATGGAGATTATTACAAAGAGGAAGGAGCACCTCCCAAAGAAGTATTTGACAGCCTTTTAGCAGACCTCTATCAAGATGCCTCTTTAGAATCAAAAGAAATACCAGACAAAGAAGTCCCTGTTTCCTCTTATCAAAATACCATTCTATACGATGGGGAATTAGCCGCTTCCTATGCAAAACAATACTCCCTAACTTATAATTCTCTTTTCCCAAGCTATGCAGGTTCTGGAGGAGATTGTGCTAATTTCGGTTCTCAGAGTGTTTGGGCAGGTCTTGGCGGAAAAGCAGTAAGAACACTTCCCATGCTGACAAATGGCGCAGACACATCAAGGCTATGGTATCAAGGCACAACACTAGGAGCGACAGGAAAATACTGGAATTGGACAAGCACCAGCCGGTTCTATCACTATGTGATGAGCGGAAACTCCTCTATTCCGGGCTTATATGGCGTAGAGATTCCTTTAGAAGAAGTGCGTCCCGGTGATATCGTACAAGTAGATTACTCTAATAATGGCAGAATTAATCATACCATTATCGTGACAGGAGTAGATCATACAAATGGAACAAATAATAAGTTACAAATCACTTATAGCGCACATACTGGAGATAGAGCAGAACACCCTTTGAGTGAGTTTGGATACCGTGCCGGGTTTCGTGCTATCCGCATTTATGGAATGGTCACTCCTACCATACTTTCTGACTATTGGAAAAAAGAAGGAGATTATTGGCGCTATGTCCAGAATGGACAGTATATTATCAACGATTGGGGAAAGATAGGAGATAGTTGGTATTATTTTAATGAAAATGGTGCTTTAAAAACTGGTTGGCTGAATCAAAATGATACTTGGTATTTTTTTCAGGAAAATGGAAAACTATTGA
>CANRVK010000319.1 GCA_947643285.1 uncultured Eubacteriaceae bacterium | reverse complement strand
AGTACCAACGTCTTCCAAGGGGCTTCTTATGGAATACTGCCTTGCCTCCGCTGGTTCGTTGGCTATTCTACTTTTGGAAAAGCAGATGTTACGATAACTTATGAAATCGAAGTGAGGAGATATGCAGAAGGAAGTTTCGGAAAGGTTAGTATTTCTATAGTGTTCGGAGTTTCGCAATTACCTATTTTGTTTAAATTATGTAAGGAGCTGCTGCTTTCACAGATGATTTTATAATAAATGAATCTGTAAAGCGAGCCAGCATTTATCTATCTATGCCGCAGCTCCTCATTAAGAGAGAGAAGTTTTTATTCACCGCCAGGGCCATCTCTTCTTGGAACTTCATCAGGAATGACATTTTTGGTATCAATTTCGGGGATATTGTCATCATCATATTCATTTTTCACATTTTGAGGAATTTCTAGAGTAGAAGTCTGTTTGATTTCCTCACAGAGTTTATGCGTAGTGTCCATGATTTTGCTCCTTTCTTTTTGAGATGATCTATATAAAAACGTCAGCTTGGCGTTGATGTTAGTATAACCTAAAAAAATAGTTTTATGAATAAAAAGTAAAAAGATTATGATTGACTTTCTAACTTGACGGTAGTAAAGTAAAACAGATAATTTAGTAAAAGTGAAAAGATTACGAAAACTAGATTATAAAAAGATTAGTAAGAAAATTATCATAAAAAAAGAAAGGAGAAATATTTCTATGGTTCGAGATATGACAAGTGAGAATCCAACGAAATTGATTTTATCTTTTTCTATTCCTCTCTTAATTGGAAATGTTTTCCAGCAACTTTATAGCATGGTAGATACTATTGTAGTAGGAAGATATTTGGGAGTACAAGCTTTAGCAGCAGTAGGAGCGACAGGCTCTTTGTCTTTTTTAGTTTTAGGATTTATCAATGGAATCACGAGCGGATTTTCTGTTTTAGTGGCACAGAGTTTTGGAGCAGGAGATGAAAAGAGAATGAGGCATTTTGTTGCGATGTCCGTCTATTTAGGCTTGATTGTTTCTGCTGTTTTAACATTGAGTACAATTTTATTGACGAGAGATATTTTAAATCTCATGCAGACACCAGAAGATATTATTGATACTTCAGAAGTCTATATTAAAATTATTTTTGCAGGAATTTTAGCCACCATGTTTTACAACTTATTGGCAGGAGTTTTAAGAGCGTTAGGCGACAGCAAAACTCCTCTCTATTTCTTAATTTTGTCTTCTGTTTTGAACATTGGATTGGATTTATCTTTTGTTATCAATCTGAAATTAGGAGTGTCAGGAGTAGCATATGCAACCGTAATATCACAGGCAATATCCGCGATAGCATGTCTTTTCTATATGGCAGTAAAATTTCCGATTCTGCATTTTCATAAAGAGGAATTAAAATTTTCTCTTTTAAGCGCAGCACGGCTTTTTCAAGTGGGGATTCCGATGGCATTACAATTTTCTATTACAGCGATAGGAACAATGGTGCTTCAAAGTGCTATTAACGGTTTGGGTTCTACTGTAGTAGGAGCTTATACAGCGGCTTCTAAGGCAGAGCAGTTAGCAGTACAGCCGATGATAACTTTTGGAACGACCATGGCGACTTATGTAGGTCAGAATTTAGGGGCTGGCAGAATGGATAGAATCAGAGAAGGTGTAAAGAAGTGTATTATGATTTCTTGTATATTCAGTATATTGGGAAGCCTTTTAGTAGTTTTTTGCGGAGGTATACTGGTATCTCTGTTTATCACAGGAGAACAGCCAGAAGTTATGGCATATGCTAGACAATATCTGAATACGATTGCGATATTCTTCATTCCATTAGGACTCATTTTTATTTACCGTAATACTTTACAAGGAATGGGAGATGGGTTTATTCCTATGATGGCAGGAGTGGTAGAGTTAGGAATGCGCGTATTCGTGGCATTTGTGTTAGCAAAACAATTTGGATATACAGGGATATGCTTAGCAGGACCAATCGCTTGGATAGGTGCAGATATACCTTTGATGATAACCTATTATGTCCGTATGGGAAAAATTAAAAAGAGAGAAAGAGAAATGAAAGCGTTAAAAGAATGAGAAAAAAATGAGGGATAAGATGAAACCAGAAAAAGTGATAGAATTTTTGAAAATAACAGAGAAATTAAAGTGTAATACCAGACACTCTTGGACTTCAACGGGAAGAAGAGAAAGTGTAGCAGAACATAGCTTTCAATTAATGGTGTTAGCATGGAGTGTAAAAGATGAATTTCCAGACATTGATATAGAAAAGGTAATGAAGATGTGTTTATTTCACGATTTTGGAGAGGCTATCACAGGCGATATCCCTTCTTTTGAAAAGACCACAAAAGATGAAAAAATAGAGGAAGAAGCAGTTTTTAAAGCTTTAGAAATATTGCCAGAAGAGCAGAGAAAAGAGCTTATAACGTTATTTGAGGAGATGAATGACTTAAATACAAAAGAAGCGAAATTATATAAAGCTCTGGATAAAATGGAAGCGGTGATACAACATAATGAGGCTTCTTTAGAAACATGGCTTCCATTAGAATATGAACTACAATTTACTTATGGAGAAAAAGAAACACAAGAATTTTCTTATACAAGAGAATTAAAAGATTATGTCAATAAAATGACAGAGAAAAAAATAAAAGGCATTGAGTGAAAAAAGGGGAGATAAGATGAACAAAATAGTGGATATTGGAGTGAATTTAACTCATAAGCAATTTGATCTAGATAGAGAAGAAGTGGTAAAAAAAGCGATAGAAAAAGGAGTAACAGCGCTTATTATAACAGGGACGAGTGTGAGAGAAAGCAAAAAAGCTGCTGCTTATGCGAAAACAATGCCGGGAAGATTATATAGTACAGCAGGAGTTCACCCACATGATGCAAAGACTTGCAGAGAAAATACAATAGAAGAATTAAGGACATTAGCTATGCTTCCACAAGTAGTTGCGATAGGAGAATGTGGTTTAGATTATGATAGAGATTTTTCTCCTAGAGAAGTACAAAGAAAGTGGTTTGAAGAGCAGATAAAACTTGCAGAAGAGCTGAATATGCCATTATTTTTACATGAGAGAGCTGCTCATCGGGATTTTAAAGCGATATTAAAAGAACATAAAGATATCTGTAAAAAGGCAGTTGTCCATTGTTTTACAGGGACAGGAGGGGAGATGCAGACATATTTAGAAATGGGGTGTTCGATTGGAATCACGGGATGGATTTGTGATGAAAGGAGAGGAGAACATCTTCGGACATTAGTAAAGAGAATACCATTAAAGCGTTTGATGATCGAAACAGATGCGCCGTTTTTATTGCCTAGAAATATGCCAGATAAACCGAGTAATAAAAGAAATGAACCAGCATTTTTGACACATATCGCAGAGGATATTGCGAAATGTTTAGGAAAGACAACAGAAGAGATTGAAAATATCACCTATCAAAATACACTAGAATTTTTTGGAATAGAAGAATATTGTTAAAGGAAGGGAATAAGAAATTTTATAGTATGAGTTTAAGGAGGAAGTTAGAGGACATTTTGAACGAAGGGTCGCTACGGCAAGACTCTATTCCAACGAAGCCGCGCTTTCGCTCCGTTCCAGACGTAGCGGTACTAAATTCGCCGTTTCGCTTCTTGCGAAACTGCTTATTAAGTACCAACGTCTTCCAAGGGGCTTCTTTTGGAATAGGGTCTTGCCTCCGCTAGTTTGCAGTATAAGACCAGTTTGTGAGGCGTGATGGCAAATTATTAATTATTATTTATAAATGAGCAAATTTGTCTACTATATAACGACAGATTTGAGGCTTTGTATTTGTTTTATCCGCAAATGAAATACAAGACGCAGAATCTTTTGTGCAGTTTTCTGGATTTGCTCAATTATAGTTATTATTATAAATTAACTCGTTGTGCTAGTTGAATTAGATAATATTTATAAAATAGGATTTTTTACTTGTATAGAATATAAAGCTCAAAAGAAATACCTTTA
>CANRVK010000318.1 GCA_947643285.1 uncultured Eubacteriaceae bacterium | reverse complement strand
AAAAATTCTATTTTATGAGTATTTTTTTCTTCAACTAGCACAACGAGTTAAATTAGCATTTCTGCGCAGAGCATTTGCAGATTTCATGTCAAAAGAGAAAAAAGAGAAAAGTGATATAGCAGAAAATTTGGGAGAGATATGGAACTTAAATCTACAAAATGTAAGCGAGATTTTAAATGCACAGATGACAGGAGAGGAAAAGGAAAAGCAGCGTAGGGAAGAACTCCTTCTAAAAGAAGCCCCTTGGAAGACGTTGGTACTTAATGAGCAGTTTCGCGGGGAAGCGGAGCTGCGAATTTAGTATCCGTTACGTCTGGAACGGAGCGAGAGCGCGGCTTCGTTAGAAGGAGTTCTTCCTTTAAGCGGAAATTCAATTCTAATATAAACAGAAACCATATGACGAAATAGTAACTAAATCGCCACTTTTTTTATGATTTACTATATTATTTTAAAAAAATATATGTTATAATGAAACAACAGTAGTTTAATTCTTGATAGGAGGCAGTTCTATGGAAACGAATATTTTGCTGGAAAGTGGAACGAATGAGTTAGAGTTATTAATTTTTGAAGTGAGTGGAAACCGATATGGAATTAATGTGGCTAAGGTGACAGAAATTATTAATAGCGAACCAGTCACTATGATACCAAATACACACCCCTGTGTAGAAGGTGTTTTTATACCTAGAGATGCTATTATTACTGCGATTAATTTAGCGAAAGTATTAAAATTGCCAGAATCACCGAATCCGGACAGTGATATGTTCATTATTACCAACTTTAATAAATTGAATGTTTCATTTCGCGTACATAAAGTAATTGGAATCACTAGATTTTCTTGGATGGATATCATAGTTCCTGACAAAACAGTGAATAGTGCGGAAACAGCATTAGCAACAGGAATCGTGAAATTAGATGATAAATTGATTGTAATTTTGGATTTCGAGAAGATTGTATCGGATATCAGCCCAGAAACAGGTTTAAAAGTATCAGATATTGATGAATATGCAGGAAGGGGAAATAGTGAAGCACCTATTATGATCGCGGAAGATTCTTCTTTATTAATGCATTTAATTGTGGATTCTCTTGAAAGAGCAGGATATACAAATATTCAACAAAATGTGAACGGAAGAGAAGCATGGGAGAAATTAAATAAATATAAGGCAGAAGGAACAATAGAAAAAAATGTTCGCTTAGTGATTACAGATATAGAAATGCCATTGATGGACGGACACCGGTTATTAAAATTAATAAGAGAAGATAATGATTTAAAAGAGCTACCTGTTATTATTTTCTCATCTCTTTTAAATGATGATATGAGAAAAAAAGGAGAGGCATTAGGAGCAAATGCGCAATTATCTAAGCCAGAAATCGGAGATTTAGTAGGAGAGATTGATAAAATATTGAGATAAAGCCAAGGACTGTTGCAAATATCAGAAAAAATAAATTGCAACAGTTTTTTGTCGATAGAGATAGGAAAAAAGTATGGATTATAATGAGATAATACAAAAAATACAAGATACAGAAATTATTTTAGTTGGTGTAGGGGAGGAATTAGCTTTCCCTTATCAAAAGGAAGAAAAAGAAATTACATGGGAAAAGATATTAGAATATAAAACAAATCTAGATAAAGGGTTATGGAATGAAGAGGAGAAAAAATATTTAGAAGTATATAAAAAATTAGAACAGATATTAAAAGGAAAAGATTATTTCATTCTCACTACAAATGTAGATGCGATCATTTTTTATTCTGAATTACAAAAAGAAAGGATAGTAGCGCCTTGTGGGGATATAAGAAGACTACAGTGCAATGACAGTTCTCATGGAGTGTGGAAAGTAGAAGAGAGAAACTGTCCTATTTGCGGAAAACAGGGGATTCCTAATATAATACAAGAAAAACCTTATAATGAGATGGGATATCAGGCGCAATGGGAAAGTTATAAACGATGGTTGCAGAAGACAATCAATAAAAAAATATTATTATTAGAGTTGGGAGAAGGATTTCAAACACCAACTGTAATTCGATGGGCGTTTGAAAAAATTGCATTTATTAATCAAAAGGCGTATTTTTATCGTGTGAATGAAAAGTTTCCTCAGATTTCAGCAGAATTAAATGGAAAAGCAGAAGGGATAAAAGAAAATACAAAAGATTTTATTCTTTCTATATCTGAGTTGTTAAATGAAGGAAAGTATGATAAAATGTCAAAGAAAGGAAGAAATGAGGTGAAATAATTGGCAAATGATTCATTATCAGATGAAGAATATTATGATAGTTTATTAAAAAAGATTACCAGTAATGAAGGAAATGAAGAAGAATCAATGACTGATAGCATGGATGCAGATTCTCTGATACAAGAATTATTAAAAAATACATCAGAAGAAGAGCTAGAACAAAAGCAAAAACCATCAGAATCCCTGTCTTTTGAACGGTTAAAGCAGAGTACAGCTCAATCAGAATCTATGATAATGGGAGATGTAGAAGAAGCAGAGGAATCTTCTGAGGACTTTTTAAAATCTTTAGATTCTATTGTAAAGGAAGTACAAGAGGAAAGAGAAGAGATTCCGGAATCTGTTCAACCATTCAAATCCGATCAGCCATTACCACAAACAGAAGACTCGTCAAAAATAGAAGAGTTAGATGACTCTTTAAATATTTTAGATACTTCTGAAGAAGAATTAAAACAAGAAGAAACAAATGAGAAGGCAGAAAATGTTCCAAAAGAGCAAAAGAAGAAAAGTCAAAAGAAAGTATTTAAAAAGGAAATCGATGTAGAAAAGATTGAAACAGAAAAAAAGTCAAATAAAAAATCTTTTTGGAATAAGTTAAAGGATATTTTCTTTAAAGTAGAGGTAGTAGAAGAAGACGAAGAAGGTTTTTCAGACGAAGAAAGAGCATTAAAAGAGGCAAAGGAAAAAGAGAAAAAAGATAAAAAAGAAGAAGCATTAGTGAAAAAAGAGGCTTCAAAGAAGGAAAAAGAACAGAAGAAACAAGAAAATGATCAGAAAAAACAGGCAGCAAAAGAAGCGAAGGGAAAAAAGAAGCAAGAAAAAAAGGAAAAGAAAGCGGAGAAGAAGGCACAGAGAGAACCTGTAGAAAGGGTGAAGATAAGACCTGTTTTTCTTATTTTTATGGCTACTGTTATCAGCGCTTTTGTAATGCTTATTATGTTTTCTTCTAATTCCTTGGCATATGGAAATAATATTAATAATGCGGAAAAATATTTGGAAAAGCAGAAGTATGAATTGGCATATAATGAATTAGCTGGCTTAAAAATAAAAAAAGAGAATGAAATATTATATGAAAAAGTCAGAGTTTTGATGTTAATAGAGAAACAGTATAGTTCTTATATTAACTTTATGAATTTGGATATGCCAAAACAAGCATTGGATTCTTTGGCTAAAGCAGTTGCACAATATGATAAAAACATAGATAAAGCAGAAACATTAGGAATAGCAGAAAATATGAATCCAATTTTAGACAATGTAAATTATGCATTACAGACAGAATTTAATTTGAGTGTAGATGATATTCGAGTTATTAATCAAATTGAAGATAAGAATGAATATACAAGACAAATTGAAACTTATAGTATAGCGAGGACAAAATGATAGCAATTATCGATTATGATGCAGGAAATTTAAAAAGTGTACAAAAAGCATTTGAATATCTGGGAGAGAACGTGATCATAACAAGAAATCAAACGGATATTTTGAACGCGGATAAAGTAGTTCTGCCGGGCGTAGGAGCATTTCAGGATGCGATGGAAAAGATTTTAGATTTTCATTTAGACGAAGTAATAAAAAAAGTGATAGAAAAAAAGACCCCCTTTTTGGGGATCTGTTTGGGATTACAACTTTTATTTGAGAGCAGTGAAGAAAGTAAAGGAGCAGGGTTGGGCATATTAAAAGGGAAGATATTGCACATTCCAGATACTGGATTAAAAGTCCCTCATATAGGTTGGAATTCTTTAGAATTTA
>CANRVK010000317.1 GCA_947643285.1 uncultured Eubacteriaceae bacterium | reverse complement strand
AAAATAATCAATTCTGGCGGATTAAATACTCGGAAAGGTATGGTATGTCCCCCTAATCCTGCACTTAAAATCATAGTAGAATTTCCTTCTTCAAATCTCCCAGCATCATACTTTGGAAAAAAATGATAATTAGGCGATAACATTCCCCCTATTCCCGGAATGCGAATCACTCCTCCATGATTATGTCCTGATAAGACTAAATCTGCTCCCCATTTCGCATAGACAGGAAAATAAGATGGATTATGCGCTAATAAAATGCCAAATTGTTCCTTCTTCTTTTTTCCTAATAACCCTTCTATATATTCCTCCTTCATCACATCTGGATGAAAGCGATAATAAAAATTTTTGCTTATTTCTAATCCATAGACATCAATTTTACTATTTCCTTTCTTCCATGCTGCCTTTTCATTATGCAAAACTCGAATATCCATATTTTCTATTTCTCTCATATAATCCTTATACATTGTACCATAAATATCTGGAGAAATCTTTAATCGATATTCATGATTTCCCAATGCATAATATACCAGATATTTTTCTGATAAAGCCTTTAATAATTTCAGAGGTACTTGAAAACTCTTTCCCTCTTTTGCCGTCAACATATCCCCTGCAATTAAAATAGCTTCTGGATTCTCTTTTTCTAATACCTTTAATAACTTCTCATTTTCCCTTCCAAAAGAATTATTGTGCAAGTCCGTCATCACCGCTAATTTCGTACCAGAAAAAACCTCTGGTATCTTTTCAGAGGCTATCTGATACTTCTTTATTGTCAAACGTTTCGTTTCTAAATGAAACCATTCCAAAACCCCGATTCCAAATGCTATAACTGATGATATCAGTATTTTCTTCATCTCTTTTCCTTCATATCCTTTCTTTCAAGTAATAGGTAATTACATCTCTCCAAAATCCATATCAATACTACCTAAGCTAGTCAACTCTTCCTGAAAACCACCTTTTCATATCTCCTCACCAATAATTTCATAAATTATCATAAAATTCCCCTTTCCCAAAATAAAACACCCACTCAAATCCCCACTACAAACAACGATACAGCTCTGCAAAGAATTAAAACATTTAACCTTCTCAACAACCACCAAATGTCTGAAATCAATCCCTTACTTGTTGCCCATGAGAATACTAGCGCAAGCAAGGAAATATTCCATAAGAAGCCCCTTGGAAGACGTCGGCACTTAATGAGCAAACCCGCAAGAAGCGGGTTTGGCGAATTTAGTACCGCTACGTCTGGAACGGAGCGAAAGCGCGGCTTCGCTGGAATACTTCCTTGCTTAAGCGACCCTTTGTTACCCCAATAAAACCATAAACTTTTGACTTTTACAATCCCCCCTAAAGCAAATACCCCTCCATAATCTTCTTAAAATAATCAAAAAATCCCGCTTTTTTTATACTCTCTTTAAATAATAAATTCACACTTCCGATCTCTTCTCCCTCTAAATAATAGATCGCCTTTCCCGCTACCTCTCCCTCTGTCACAGGAGCTTGTATCTGGTCATTAATCTGAATCTGCTTTGTGATATTTGACACATCAGAACCATCTGTACTTAAAAAAGTAAAACCACTTTCATACCGCAGAGAAACACTTTCTTTTACCCCTCCTAAAACAATAGCATCTGGTAAAATATCCATATTTTCATCTTGATATAATTTACAGATTCCATAACCATAATCTAATAATGTTCTAGCCTCAGAGAAACGAGCTTTATAATCGGGCGCTGCCATAATCACAGCCACTAACTCTATTCCATCTTTTAAAGCCGTAGCAGATAAACAATATTTTGCTAAACTCGTACTCCCTGTCTTCAATCCATTACACCACTGATATTGTTTTAAAAGTTTATTGGTATTAGCGAGTCCAAATTCACTTGTTCCCTTCGCTGTAACATGTGTAATATTTTCCATCCAAATAGTAGAATACTGATGAATTTCTGGATACTTTGTGATGAGTTCTCTAGACATCAATGCGACATCTCTTGCAGAAGATAAATGTGTAGTCGAATCTGTCAGCCCACAACAATCTTCAAAATGAGTAGATGTCATTCCTAATCCTTTTGCTCTTTCATTCATCTGTCTTACAAATTCTGCTTCACTCCCACAAATATATTCTGCCATAGCCACAGAAGCATCATTTCCAGAAGCGACTACAATACATTTTATCAGCGTTTCTACTGTCTGCTTTTCTCCCTCTTCTAAAAAAACCTGAGAACCTCCCATAGATTTCGCATATGCGCTGGTAGTCACTTCATCATCTAATTTTATTTTTCCATCTTTTAACGCATCAAAGATTAAAATCAATGTCATAATCTTTGTAATGCTAGCTGGACTCAACGCTTGATCTGCATTTTTCTCATAAATCACCTTTCCTGTGCTAGCTTCCATTAAAATGCAGGAAACCGCTGTAATCCCTAAATCTGCAGTATTATTCACCTCTACTATTTCCAAATTTTGTGCTTGCACTCCTTCTAACACTTCCGCAGAAACGGGAATCGTTTCTGTTTCTGCTTCATTCGCTAAAATACTGGAAATATTGGTACAAAATAAGGAAAAAACACATATGTACAGCAGAATCTTCTTTTTCATATTGACCTCTATCTGACTATCTTATTATAGTTTAGTTAAAAGGTCTATAAAATATGCTATCATTCCCTGAATATTTTTAAATTTAATTTTGTGACAAACTGTAATAAATCTAATAAAGAGAGTTTAAATATTTCTACCGAATCTTCTTTATTTGGCATCCGAATCGCCCTCTCTAAATCACTCAACTGATATGTTCCATCTACTGCTATCATAGGCGTTTCTAAATCAAATTCTATTTGACTCTCTCCACTCTGTCTATGATAAACCCCATCTATATCCAAAAAAGTAGAAACATAGGGCTGCAGCATCTTGAATTGTAAATGTATATTTCTCACATCTCCTTCAAATTGATTGCTCACTACCAAAATAAAACTTCCGCTTTTTTCTGTCCTCTTTTGCGTGATCTTAAAGTCAAGATGAATCGTATCCCATAGATTTTCCTCTCCCTTTAAATAAAGAGAAGATATGAGAAGCACTTCTTCTCCCCTAATCTTAACATTTCCTTCCCCTTCTAACTTTAACACCTGATTTTTGCTGTTTAAATAAACAATTCCATGAAATACCTCGTCCTGCCAAATGAACTGCTCTCCGAAATCCCCCCATAGATTCCGAAGTAATTTTTTTAAAAATTCTGTCGGCATATAAAATTCATATGCAGTACAAACTTCATAATGCCCCTGAAATAAGATCTCTTCTTCCTTTGATAATTTTGTCACTTCTATTTGTTGATACCATTCTCTTAATTCAGAAGAATTTTCTTCCAAAAACTCTATCATTCTATTCTTTTTTGCTTCTAAATCCATATATTCTATCTCTGTAAATGGATAAAGAGAAAATTCCTGCTCTGGCAAAGGTATCTTTCCCCCTAAAATAGTATATAAAAGAGAATTTTCATATTGATTTTTTATGTTCGCAGTTTTAAAACGCAAGTATTTTTCATAAACCTCTGGAATCTTGAGAAAACATTCTCTTTCATCTATCAAACATTCTATATTCGCTAAATTTATTCCATATGTTTGATACGAAAACTTTGTTTCCATCTTCTTTCCTTTATTATCCTTCTCAATGATTCCTTCTATCGTCGAATTTGTTAATAATTTTTCTAATTTCCCATATCCCCCCAACAGAGAAGCATTAATTGTTCCAATATTAAACTCTCCACTACTTTTTGTTTTTCCTCCTTCTAATAATTGATATAATTTATCTATAGAATATTTCTCATCTTTTAAGTCTGTTACAAGAGATGACAATGCTTTTATCACCCGCGGTCTTTGCTGCTTCTTTTCCAAAAATCTGAGACCGATTGTCACCCCTAAGACTATACCTGATACAACAAATAGCACTACAATTCCTCTTATCAAAATCGGTATCTTTCTTTTTTTCTCCTCCATTTCTTTTCCTCCTC
>CANRVK010000316.1 GCA_947643285.1 uncultured Eubacteriaceae bacterium | reverse complement strand
AAGTAATGAACCGAGAGAATAGATAAGAAAAGTAAAAATTTTTTATATCTTGGAAATTACTGTGAAAAGAGAGGGGGATATTTAATTTTTAGGAAAGATATATTACTTGCAAGGTTAAGTACAATGTTATAATACAACAAATAAAAAAAGAAGAAAAGAAAAAAACACAAAAAATCGAAAAAAGAAAATTTAAAAAAAGAGTGTGAATGACTATTTGAAAAAAATAGAAAGAACCGATAAAATAATTTTTGGAGGCTGAAATGAAACTATTATTATTGCGACATGGAGCGACGAAGGGGAATTTAGAAAAGAGGTATATTGGTAAAACAGAAGAAAGTTTATCGGAAGAGGGAAAACAGGAATTGTTAAGGAGAAAGGCAGCAGGGAATTATCCTAAATTAGATATTTTATTTATCAGTCCTAAAATTAGATGCTTAGAAACAGCAGAAATTCTCTATAAGGGTTTAGAGGTTCAAATCGTTCCAGAACTACGGGAGTGTGACTTTGGAATATTTGAAGGAAAAAGTTATATAGAATTAACGGGAAATAAGACATATCAAACTTGGATAGATGGTGGGGGAATGTTGTCATTTCCGGGAGGAGAAAGTTTAGAAGAATTTAAACAAAGATGTATAAAGGGATTTCAAAAAATAATGAAAAATAAAATATCTTCGAATAAAAGAATAGGAATTATTACCCATGGAAACACGATTATGGCTTTATTAGAAGCATTTGGGTATCCTAAATTAGACTATTATGCATGGAAGGTAGGAAATGGAAGTGGATATTTTTGTGAGTATTGGAAAGAGAGCAATAAAATAGAAGTCTTAAAGGAAATTTAAGAATGGAATGGCTGGCTGCTAATTGTTAGCTAATATCTTTCAATAGTGATAAAATAAAAATTTTGGGATTGTCTTATTTTTATTATAACCATAAGGTTTCATTTCATATTCCTATAGAAAGCGATAGAGCTATAATGGGAGGTGAGTGCATTTTATGCAAAGTATTGACAAATAGAAAATGGTAGGATATAATACATTCAGTCGATAATATATGAAAGGCTGAAAAAATATGAAATTAGATAGTAATGCACATTCGGTATTTTTATTACATTATCATCTTATACTTGTAGTAAAATATCGCAGGCAAGTATTTGAAGATAATATTTCCGACAGAGCAAAAGAAATTTTTGAATATATTGCTCCAAATTATAATATTACCTTACAGGAATGGAATTACGATAAAGACCATGTGCATATTTTATTCAAAGCACATCCAAATACGCAAATCAGTAAATTTATAAATGCATATAAAAGTGCAAGCAGTAGACTCTTAAAAAAAGAATTTCCACAAATGAAACAAAAATTATGGAAAGAATATTTTTGGAGTCAAAGTTTTTGTCTGCTTACAACAGGTGGAGCACCGATTGAGGTAATAAAAAATTATATAGAAAATCAAGGTCAAGAAGACAGGCGAAGAAAAAAGTGAGTGAAATAGCAAATAAAATATACTAAATTGTGAAATACTAAAAAATTTTTTCAGTAAAATTTTTAATATAAAATAGTAAGAATAAAACAATATACTAAAAAAGTGAGAGGAGAGGAAAAGAAAGCTCTTATGGGTTTTCTATCATGTGAATTATGCTTAAAAGTATGACAGGCTTTGGACGAAGTGAGAAAACAGATGGAAAAAGAAAGATTATAGTAGAAATAAAATCTGTTAATCATAGATATTTAGATACTAATATTAAAATACCAAAGAAGTTAAATTTTTTTGAAGCAGGAGTGAGAGTATGTCTGAAAAATTACATACAACGAGGAAAAATAGATATTTATATTGTATATGAGGATTTAACAGAAAATACAATTTGTCTTAAATATAATGAGGGACTTGCCAGAGAATATATCGCGTATGCAAAAGAGATAGCACAACAATTTGATATAAAAAATGATGTGACAGTAAAAGAAATAATGGGATATCCAGAAGTGCTTACTATGGAAGAAAAGAAAATAGATGAAGATAGTTTATGGCTTTTACTGGAGCAGGCGATAATAGAGGCATTAAAAAATTTGATAGAAACTAGAATACAAGAAGGGGAAAATTTAAAAAGGGATTTATGCCAGAAATTAGATAATATGTTATCACATGTCCTTTATGTGGAAGAGCGTTCTCCAGAGATTTTATTGGAATATCGCGAAAAATTAGAGAATAAGGTGAAGGAACTTTTGAATGGTTCTGATTTGGAAGAGGACAGAATCATTACAGAGGTGACACTTTATGCAGATAAGATCTGTGTGGACGAAGAAGTGGTACGTTTGAAAAGTCATATAGAAAATATGAGAGCCGCTCTTTTAGAAGGAAATGGAGTCGGAAGAAAACTAGATTTTTTAGCACAGGAGATGAACCGAGAGGCGAACACTATTCTGTCAAAATCGAATGACTTAGCGATTACAAATCGAGCGATTGATCTAAAAACTGAAATTGAGAAAGTAAGAGAACAAATACAAAATATTGAGTGACAAAGGATAGAATACTATGTTGATGAATGTAGGATATGGGAATTTAGTGAACTCAAATAAAATAGTGGCGATTATCAGTTCTAACTCTGCACCTGCAAAAAGATTGATTCAAGGAGCAAAAGAAGAAGGAACTATAATTGATGCGACACAGGGAAGAAAGACAAAATCTATTGTGATTACAGAAAACCATGTATTATTATCGGCTCTATTGCCAGAAACAATAGCGTGCCGATTTCCATCTGATACAAAAGAAAAAATATTATTATCAGGAGGGGAAGAAAATGAATAAAAAAGGGATTTTAGTGGTAGTTTCTGGATTCGCAGGTTCTGGAAAAGGAACATTGATGAAAAAGCTGATGACAGATTATGATGACTATGCACTGTCTGTATCCGCTACTACTCGATTACCAAGACCCGGAGAAGTAGATGGCAGGGAATATTTTTTTAAAACTGTGGAAGAATTTAAAAAAATGATCGCAGAAGAAGAATTTATTGAATATGCGCAATATGTCAGCAATTATTATGGAACTCCTAAAAAATATGTAAAAGAGCAGTTAAGCCAAGGAAAAGATGTTATTTTAGAAATTGAAATACAAGGAGCATTACAGATAAAAGAAAAGTTTCCAGAAGCATTATTATTATTTGTAACACCACCTAGTGCAGAAATTTTGAAAAACCGTTTGATCGGCAGAGGAACAGAAGAAGCTCCTGTGATACAGAAAAGATTAGAAAGAGCAAGAGAAGAAGCAGAAGGTATTGAAAAATATGATTATTTTGTAATTAATGATGAACTCGATAGATGTGCCCTACAAATGCATCAGATTATACAATCAGAGCATGATAGGACTTTTAGAAATAAAGAATTTATCAATCAAATTAGAAGAGAGCTAGAAAGCTTCTCGAAAGGAGAATAAATTATGTTACACCCATCTTATGCAGATTTAATGGAAGTAGTAAATAGTGATGTAGAACCGGGAGAGCAGCCAGTCGTACAAAGCCGTTATTCTATTGTATTAGCGACTGCGAAAAGAGCCAGACAGATTATTGCAGGAGAAGAACCTCTTGTCCCACAGCGTGGAACAAAACCTCTTTCTTTGGCGATTGATGAACTTTATCAAGGAAAAGTTAAGATTGTAGGAGATGAACAAGAGGAGGAAGAACAATAGAGCGCAATTTTCTATAGAAAAAATAAATGCCTTCATACTTCAAAGCTGGCTTATTGTAAAAAGTGTTGCAAAGCGGAAAGAAAATTGCAACACTTTTTCTATAGAGAAAAGAGAGGAGAGAAATTATGCTAGAACAGGCAGGACTAATTTTAGAAGGAGGTGCTGTGCGCGGAGTATTCACTTCAGGAGTATTAGATTATTTAATGGAGCAGGATATAGAATTTTCTTATATTGTAGGAGTATCTGCTGGTGCATGTAATGGAGTAGATATGGTTTCTAAACAGATCGGCAGGACAATGGATTGTATGGTACCTAAGGAT
>CANRVK010000315.1 GCA_947643285.1 uncultured Eubacteriaceae bacterium | reverse complement strand
CAATAATATTCATCGTAGAAACAATTTTATTTGGAATATCTTCTAATAGCTTTTTAGAATTACCAATCCCTGTTACACCACCATTATCATCTTTTCCAATAATAAGCGTTCCACCCTGTGCATTGGCATATCCACATATCCATTTCAAATATTCATCTTTCCAAATTTCCTTCCACTCAACGCCCTGATGCTCCGACATTTTTTCTTCCTGCTTTCACTCATTTAATTATTTCTATAATTATAATCTATTTTCTGCTTATCTTCAATTGATTAATACAAAAAAGAAACCCTGTATAAATCCAATACAAGGTTTCATTACATGGAAAGCCACAGCTTTACCTTCGTTTTCGTACATCCCGTATATATTTTTCTTTTATAAATATTCCATATTACCATTCCTGCTTTATATAGGCTAGAATGAAAATCTGCCATTTTGTACAAAAACCTCTCTATTTCCAACAAATGAAACTATTTCATTGAGCAATCAAGGATTACATTTCTCGGTTAACAGCACATTGCTTTCTAGAATCCTTCTCTCCCATCTTAGGTATAACAAAATCCTGTAAACACTAACGTTTACAGGACTTTTCCAAGCTCCCCGAGTAGGACTTGAACCTACGACAGCGCGGTTAACAGCCGCGTGCTCTACCATAGGGTGCGTTCGCACACCGAAGAACTATCACAAGCTAAAATACTCCCATCTTTAATTTTCATGGAAAGTAAATAGAATATCTAATACTACGTCTAAAAAACTATTATTTAATTCCTTTAACAGTTCTCGTCCATCTTCATCTAAAGAATAGAGATTATGTACAATCAAACATCTCACTGCATACAAATTATTACCAACATTATTTTCTTTATAACGTTTTTCATTATCCTGTAACATTTTTTCACAGAGATTATTCAGAATTTCTTTTTTTTGTAAATCGATATTAGAAAAATTGTTAAAAAGCCATATAACTCTATTCTTTTCCGTTGTAATATCACTAAGTTGCTCTCTTTTTTCAAATAAGTCATCCGGAGAATCTTCGATCTCATTAATAAAACTTTTTATTTTATAGTTAAATACTACACCAATCAATATTTCAACAATCTGATAGATTAAATGGAATTTTGAGTAACTTGATTCCCTGAGAGGTATCAATTCCATAAATAAAACATTGATATATGAAATATCTCTTATTGGTTCGGGCAATTGCTTAACTCTAATATTTTTATCAAATATATCAAGCTTTGTAAAAACATTTCCCTCACCACAAAAAGAATATCCTTTTGAAAATAAATCTACTGCATAATTTGATATATCAAAACGTTCTATTTTACTTGCATTTCCTTTATCATACACCAGTATTTGAATATCATCCGAATAATAATCCAAAATACTGAAATCTGAGTATTCTCTGTCTCCAAACTCTGTCATTTGTAACAACTTATACATGACTATATATGCATATTTTAAATAAAACTCATCCTGCACATAATCATGTTCCTTAGATTCCAAAGACTGTATAGGAAATATCCATCCAATTCGAATCCCATCAGCATATAATTTAAAAATGCTATTTTCTGAAACTCCACCATTATTATATAAAAAACACATTTCAAAATCATATGGTACAAATGATTTATCTAATGATAGTAAAGGTTTATATAGAAATTCATTTCCTGTTTTTATATCTTTTACTTCAAATACTCCATTATGGTATTTTGTTATATTATTTTCATTGGCTTCGTATTTCATTACCCATTTACCTGACTATCATATTTCCTATATCCATTTTCTACCGCTTGTAATAAATCAGCATATGAATCACTTTCTTCATTAAACAATTCCCGATAAAAATATTCCAAATACATTCTTTGGGCATTTCCTATCTTCTTCGCCTTAACTTTTATCATATCCATCCGCTTTAAAAATTCCATAAACCACTCGCCTTCTTTGTCATCTATATAATTATCTTCTATATCTTTTACAATCTTCTCCAATGAACCAAAATCTTCAATAATTCTTTTATCTTTCATGATCCCCATTGCAGCTCCATAGCCAGTTAGTGCCTGTGATGTTGAAAAAGCCTTACTTGCTTTTCTTGCAAAAGGCGAACTTTTAATTTCATATTCATGAAGCTTATCCTGATCTACATAACAATTCTTTGCCTTTTCACATAAAACGTCGAACACTTTAATATATCCTTCTAAAAAAGACTTAAAAATATCTACAGATATATTTTCTTTAGACATTTTTTCCAACATTTTTATATTTTCAAGCATTTCTTCCCGATCCATTGGTAAAGCATTTCGGCTCATATACGAATTAAAACCATCAATTGTATTTTTAAATATAAACTCTTTTTTATCTGCATTCGCCGTCCCTTCAACTTCTCTAATCAGCTTCACGCCGTTTACTTCTGTATCCAACATGTCACTATACAGCATCTCTAACTGATGACGAGGAGACATGGGGGTTTGTCCTGTATTTAAAGTCAACATCCTATACAATACACCAAATTTATTTATATTTACATAAACCTCCAATCGTAGCTTATAATCATAAAAATCTTCTTTTTTTTGTTCAAGTGCATCCATCTCTGCTGCTATCAGAGTATGTGTTCTCTGTAAACCATCAAGAATTAAAACCTTTTCTCTATGTGTTTTAATGTAGTCCTGTAGTTCATCACTTTCCATATTTTTTAATGTATTATCATCACTCATGATAGCTAATACTAATGGAGGTATTACACAACCATTTAGCAAATCCTCTTTTAACAATGAATATACTGTTTGGGAAGTTTTCACACGCTTTCTTTGAAGGTCATTATTTTTAATCAAATCTTTCGCATACTGTAAATATTCTCCAAATGTTGTTTCAACATATAAATTTGTACTCTTAATCCTATTATCATATATATTTGACATTATTCTCATTTTCTCTTTCCTCTTTTCCCCTATTGTATGTGTTACATACCAATTTTATCCTAATATCCTCTTTTTCTATAAATTGTCTATTTTCGTTCATTATTCGGCTCATTATTCGGCTCATTATTCGGCTCATTTTCGTTCATAATATGAACTCCTGCCAGCACCCTTCTGCTCCAAAAATCCCACTTCGCATAATCTGTTGAGATAACGTTTCGTCGTTGCTACTGATTTTCCTAATAAATCACGACCTATCGCGTTAGTGATTATAGAATTATCATCCAGATACTTCAATATCGGAGCCATGCGAACTTGTTCTTCTTGTGACAATTTTTCAAATTGCACATTAGAAAAAGTTTCTTTTCTATATTTTTCTTTTAATAATTTATTATACTGCTCACAAGGCTTACACAATACCATAACTCCCCTGAAGTTGGCATCAATATCAGGATAGGGAGCCTTTTCCTTTTCACATACCTCCATAATCTTATCAAATCCTCTTCCCCAGGATTCAATCTCTCCAGCTTTGTAGAAAACATCTGCTATTTTAGGATTATATGGTATTGAAGAATGCTTCTCATATATTTTATCTACTGGCAAATTATCCGGCCATTTTCCATCATTCCAAACATATATTTTATCTTCATAAATGCTAATCTGAATGGGAATTCCGGTACTATAATCTTTGTGATTAATGGCATTCAGCAATATCTCACGAAATCCCTCCATCGGAAACATATACGTTTCCGTTCTCTGCAAACCTTTATAATCGATTAACGCCTTCATATACTTTGTGTAAATCAACTCTACCACTTTATCTGCTTGTAAAATTAATGGCCCGTGAACTTCATCTTGATACCTTAAATCAGAATCAGAATCTCCGAAATATCCGATTTTTATATATGCGCCCGTTACCCATTTTTCCGGGTCAGGATGGAACATTAAAAATGCTGCTCGTATCAGATTTTCTCCTTCAAATAATTTTAAATTCTCTAACAATAACTTGTCATTGACCTCTGCTGCAATTTTACTTAGCCGCTTTTTATAAACAGATTTTTTTCTGAATTCCTGCAACGCTTCCTTACTTAGG